>NZ_JBNHEQ010000267.1:9663-12049 GCF_050016015.1 Dapis hubbardiae BLCC-M172 | reverse complement strand
GGAAGGGACGTTGCATAAGGGCGTCCGTACACAGAAGAATAATGAACATTAACTGACTAATAATTAGGTAATAATTTATTTTACCTGTGTTAATTACTTGATAACTGAAGTGTCACTCAAGTATAGCATTAATGCATGGGAATTGGTATAACAAGGTATCAACTTTTGCTAATGGGATAAAAAATATTTTGTGTAGTTGTACCAGAGATAGTGTTTCCTAGTCTCCTCAGCTAAACACTTTTTTTTATTTCGGGTTTGCTGATTAAATATCAAAGACTTTATAGATAAAAGTTTCAGCCTTTTTAGGTCTTTAAAAAGTACAAGGTTTTCGTTCTAGGGAGCTGAAAAAGTTAGGATTTTGGGTTGACTATTGGCTGAAAAATAAAGGGATAATTCTTCCTCCTACCACCTCTAAATTTCCCATTCATCCTGACTCCTGACTCCTGACTCCTAACCTCACCCATAAGACTTTTTCAGCAAGCCCTATTTAGTGTGCAGAGTTCATGTTCAAAATTGAATACTGTGTACCTTTGCAATTAATGTTATTGGAATTTTACTGAAACTATTGCCTAAAATCAACTTGCAGCAGTATTCTACACAAGTTGAAAAACTCTGAATACGGGCTTACTGCTAATTTCAAGCGGAATTAAGATAATATATCTGTATATTTACTATGTATTGAATTCGTTTAACTCTCTAGGAGAACAATAAATGCCATACTTAATTTATGCTCCAGATACTACCAATGAAAAAGTATATGAATTATCGACAGGTGAAATTAGTATTGGTAGGGAAAGAGACAATATTATTGTTATTATTAATCAAACAAGTGTTTCTCGTCATCATGCACAAATTATAATTTCTCAAGATAGTGTGAGTATTGTCGATAAAAAAAGTAGTAATGGTACTTTTGTTAATGGAATTAAAATTGATAGTTGCTTACTCAATGAGGGAGATATAATTCATTGTGGCAATGCCATTTTTAAATTTGTTAATAATCCTAATCAAGAACAAGACATAGGTCCGACAAATATAGTTAAAGAATACTTACAAGAGTCTGATAAAACTGAATTAAATCTACTATTAGACGAACAACAATGTGATTCACAATCAGTTCTGAAATTGAGGGAAAAAGATATCAATCTTCAGGCAGTAGATAAATTAAAAATATTGTTGGAAGTCAGTAAACAACTTTCTTCTCCGACGGAATTAGAAATTTTACTAGAAAAAATTCTTGACTTGCTGTTTCGGATTATTAAAGTAGATAGAGCTGTCATACTTTTAGTAAATGAAAAAACTGGAGAACTTGAACAAAAAGCAGTCAAAGGAAAAGAAGGAATTACCACTGAAGGTCGATTTTATAGCAAAAATATTACTAATTTTGCATTAGAAAAAGGTACGACTTTTTTAACTACAGATGCTTGTCTAGATCGGCGCTTTGATAATCCAGAGTCAATTGTTTCTCAATCAATTCATGGAGCAGTTTGTATCCCACTCAAACCTAGGGATAAAGTCATCGGAGTTTTATATGCCGATAATTTATCATTATCAAATGTTTATTCTGATGAAGATGTAGAATTTCTGACAGGTTTAGCAAATCAAGCAGCGATCGCTATAGATAATACTCAACTCTATAAGAAAATACAAGCAGAGGCAATTCTCCGAAATAAATTAGAACGTTTCTTTCCTTTAACTGTAGCCAGAAAACTTAAAGAAACAGATAAATTAGAAATAGTTGATACAGAAGTAACAGCCTTATTTTCTGATATTAGTGGCTTTACAAAAATGTCTTCAACCATGGAGCCACGCCAAATAATTTCTATGCTAAATGAGTATTTTAAAATTATGGTCGAAGATATTGTTTTTAGGTATGAAGGAACTTTAGAAAAATATATAGGAGATGCTTTATTTGCCATTTGGGGCGCTCCTTATCAAACTGCTAATGATTCACAAAAAGCGATAAAAGCAGCAATTGATATGCAATGGGCAGTTCGTCGGTTAAATCAACAGAGAGAAAAACGTCATCAAAAACCAATTGCTATTCATATAGGAATTAATTCTGGGAAAGTAGCAGCCGGAAATATTGGTTCGGAACAATTAATTCAATACGCTACTATTGGCGATACGACTAATGTTACTAGCCGAATATGTAGTGAAGCAAAAACTGACGAAATTCTGATTAGTCAAACTACAAAAGAAAAGCTCAAATCAGATATTTTTCCCTTAGAAAAAATTTCACCAGTTCTGGTTAAAGGAAAAGACGAACCGATACAACTATATCGTTTACTTTGGCAACAAGTACCATCAGAACTTGATGAAAAATACTGATGAAATTCTGATTAGTCAAACGACAAAATAAAAACTCAAATCAAAAATTTTTCTATGA
>NZ_JBNHEQ010000267.1:0-9563 GCF_050016015.1 Dapis hubbardiae BLCC-M172 | reverse complement strand
TCAGGTAATTCTGATTAGTCAAACGACAAAATAAAAACTCAAATCAAAAATTTTTCTATGAGATAAAATGCTGCTAGTCATGGTTGAATGAAAAAGACAAATCTATACAACCTATACAACTATATTGTTTGCTTTGGTAAAAACTACCATCAGAAATAAATGACAAAAGCTCAGGTAATTCTGATTAGTCAAACGACAAAATAAAAACTCAAATCAAAAATTTTTTCCTGAGCAAAAATCATCCCAGTTTAGTTATTGAATAAGAAACAAACTAAAATAAATAGGGAGTAAGTTTAGTCAGTCAATAGGTAAGCATCAGCTCTTCCTACAGAATGCTTACATTTTCTCAAGCAAAAATGTTAGAAGAAAAGCAGAAAAATTAACACTCAAACTTATTGCCCATTTCCTATTTATCATATTTCAACAAAAGACTTTATTCAGCAAACTCTACTGATTGACTTTGAAATTTTGACTTTTGACTTTATGAAGGATTGTTGCTTTGTTTCTAAGAAATGAGACTCAGGTTATGGCCATCTATTATTGTCGGAAACGAATTAATAATATGACTATAAGTATCGATGTATAGACCATTTCTTGAACATTTAGAAAAAGAGTTATTTAGTAAATTTGACCTACGCAGCCGACCAATTCCTGCTGGTTTAGAAGCTAACGTTAGTAATAGAGGCAAAAATCAAGCCACTATTCAAAGTTGGTGTTACGAGTGTACGGAACTGAGAAAAATACGTTATACCTACATTGATGCAGGAGCAGCAGCTCAAGTATTTAATAGTGTAATTTATCCTAGTTACCACTACGATATCCCTCTTTTAGGAATTGACTTATTATCTTTCGGCAAAAATAAAATTATCGTAGTATTAGACATTCAACCTTTATTTCAAGAAGAATCGTACTTGAATAAGTATATAGAACCGATGCGATCGCTACGAGAGAAATATAATGATTTTGCTCAAAACTTAGAAATGAAGTTTTACGATGCTAATCAATATTTTTCTAAATATTTATTATTTGCCAAGACAGATGTAGAAACAGTACAAACTACTTTCTTCCGAGCTTATCAAGATTACATTCGTTTCTATTGGCAAATGTTAGAGCAAGCAGAAATTATTGAGACAGAAGCAGAGATTCAAAAGATAGTAAAAGCCCAAAAAGATTACGATCAATATAGTGCTGAACGAGACCCAGCTTCAGGATTATTTAGTAGTTATTTTGGTCATGAATGGTCAGAAAAATTTCTTTACGAATTCTTATTTGAAGATGCTGTTCCATTAGCAGTTCCTACTACAGCTTGATGACTTTGTTAACTATTAACTTAAGAATTTAACTCACACCTCTCCAAAAAATTCAGAGGGGTGTGAACTGATTTTTATTGATGTAATTCCTGAAAAATGATGTAAGCATTCAGCCGTCATTTATGAGCTATCAACAATTAGTTATTAACTCATTGTCTTGGGAGGAGGAATTAGTCTTCAGGGAGAATTAAACTTACGAATAAAAAGGTCATAAGCTAACCTTAGTAGTTGCTTCGTTCTTTCAAAAGCAGCAGATATGACTGCTAATAGATGAATTTTGATAAGTAGCTAGGCAAAATTAATTACCTAATTTTATTCCAGAATCACAGGGAATATATACTTTTCAGCTTTAAAGTATGTGTAATTAATTCTGCATAACTACTTAATAGCAATCAGTTGTGAGAATTTGACTATTCCTGAAAAGTCTAGAATATAGCGGTTATCTTAATAGATAAGATTAAGTTTTTTCTTTCTTTCCTGTTCCCTATTCCCTGTTCCCTACTCCCTAAAAATCTACAATCTCTGACAATTAAAATAAGATTCTATATGTAATGACACCTACTAAAAATATTGTGAATTTGTATCAACCTTTTCTAGATTATGCTTTAACTCAACTAAAGCAAGAACTAGAACTACAACCTTACTCTATCCCCTATGGATTTGAACATAAAGTTGCTATGACTGGCAAAGGCAAAAAAGAACAAGAAGTCGAGACAACCAGTTATGCCTACTGTAGTCCCAAACTCCGACAAATTAGAGCAGCTCATGTCCAAGGTGGCAGTGCCCTGCAAGTATTAAATTTTGTTATATTCCCTCACCTTAATTATGACTTGCCCTTTTTTGGGGCAGACCTTGTTACCTTGCCAGGGGGACATTTAATCGCCCTAGATATGCAGCCCTTATTTAGGGATGACCCTAACTATCAAAAAAAGTATACTCAGCCCATAATGGAGACTTTCCAAGAACATCAGAAATATTTACCTTGGGGAGGTGATTTTCCAGAAGAAGCAATCCCATTCTTTTCTCCAGCCTTTCTCTGGACTCGTCCAGAGAAAACCGAGTTAGTTGAGACAAGAGTTTTCGAGGCATTCAAACATTACCTGCAAGCTTATTTAATTTTTGTAAAGCAAGCAGAACCCATTACTAATCCAGAAAAATTAGCAGAAATTAAGGAAGCCCAACTGCGATATTTAAGGTATCGAGCCGAGAAAGATCCAGCAAGGGGTATGTTTACGAGGTTTTATGGCCCAGAATGGACAGAAGAATACATTCATGGCTTTCTATTTGACCTAGAAAGGAAATTGGCCTTGAATCCTGCCTAAGTTTCCAGCTTCAGAAAAGTTTGTTAATAATTTGTAATAAACAAAAACACAACAGCATTGTATAAAGAATATCTGAAGGGTTTAAAAGATAGGGGAAAATCAAAAAGACCACTGATTAATGAAGTTGAAAGGCTTCTCATAAAAAGTGTCAGATTTTCTCAGGATTATGAAAAAGTCCTAGTCTTACTTTTCCAGGCATGGACACTTAGCCTGAAAAACTAAAAAAATACCCATAGCATCGAAAAGCAACTAAAAAAAAAGCGAATTAGGAGAATTTATCAATGTTTGATGCTTTCACAAAAGTAGTTTCCCAGGCAGACGCCAGAGGTGATTTTGTTACTGCTAGCCAAATTGACGCTTTAAGCGCAATGGTTGCAGATAGCAACAAGCGTTTAGACGCAGTTAACCGTATTACTAGCAACGCTTCAGTTATTGTTGCTAATGCAGCTCGTTCCTTATTCGCAGAGCAGCCTCAGTTAATTGCTCCTGGTGGAAATGCTTATACAAGCCGTCGTATGGCTGCTTGTTTGCGTGACATGGAAATCATTCTACGTTATGTAAGTTATGCTATTTTCTCTGGTGATGCAAGTGTACTAGATGACCGTTGTCTCAATGGTCTCCGTGAAACATACTTAGCTCTAGGAACTCCTGGTACTTCTGTAGCAGTAGGTGTGCAAAAAATGAAAGATGCAGCTATTGCTATTGCTAACGATCCTAATGGTATTACTCCTGGAGATTGCGCCTCTCTAATTGCTGAGATTGGTGGATATTTCGACCGCGCTGCTGCTGCAGTTGCTTAAAAAAACTGTAAAAAACTTTTTTGTAAGGATGCACCTTAGCATCTCTACAGCTTTTAAAATTGTACCAAAAATTGTACTCACAATCATAAGGGAAGTACCTCAAACATGAAAACTCCTCTAACTGAAGCAGTAACTGCTGCTGATTCTCAAGGCCGCTTTCTAACTAATACAGAAATCAATGCTGCTTTTGGTCGTTTCGGCCGTGCTGCTGCTTGCTTAGACGCTGCTAAAGCTCTTACTGAGAAATCTCAAACCTTGATTGATGGAGCTGCTCAAGCAGTTTACAACAAGTATCCCTACACTACTACAACTCAAGGACCTAACTTTGCTTCTACTCCAGTAGGAAAAGCAAAGTGTTCCCGTGACATTGGTTACTATCTCCGAATGGTGACATATTGTCTAATTGCTGGTGGTACAGGTCCTATGGATGAGATACTCATCGCAGGAATTGATGAAATTAACAAGACTTTCGAGTTGTCTCCTAGCTGGTACATTGAAGCTCTAAAGTATATCAAAGCTAACCATGGTATTACTGGTCAGCCTGCAACTGAAGCTAACAACTATATTGATTACGCTATTAACGCTCTTAGCTAATAGTTGGCACAGTAACTAGGTGGTGAATGTGAAATTAAGATTCACTAAGTTAACTACCGTGAGCTAATATTCAACGTAGCCCGGACAGGTATATAGGTACTGGCCTATGGTTAGTATTTGTTAATCTTTCCGGGCATCGTTATTTCAGTTAACAGTTATAGCGCTACGCGCTAGGGAATAGGGAATAGGGAATAGGGAACAGGAAACAGCAGACTGTCAAAGGGTTTGAGGATTGAAAAATGTCCTAACTTTAATCAGTAGCTATCTATCAGTATTTTTTTGTTTTTATTTTAAGACGGAAGTAAGAAGACCTTATACAGATAAAAATGGAGCAGCAACATTTGGAATTATCATCAGAACAAGTATCAGAAAATGGCGAGTCTCTAACTGTAGAAGAGGCGATCGCTAACCTAAACCATGAAGAGTTAGGTAAGCGATATTATGCTGCTTGGTGGTTAGGGAGGTTTAGAGTTAATACTCCTGATGCTATTGAGGGTTTACTTGCTGCACTGAAAGATGAGTCTGACCGTACCGAAGACGGTGGATATCCTTTGAGACGAAATGCTGCTCGCGCCCTTGGTAAGTTAGAAGATAAAAAAGCTGTACCTGCTTTAATAGAATGCTTAGAATGTTCTGACTATTATGTAAGGGAAGCAGCAATAGAAGCCTTGGGAATGTTAGGAGACTCTAGTTGTATTCCTGCCTTAATCAAACTTTTAGATGGAGGTGTCGAAACTGCAGTTTTGGTTCCTGGTAAACCTCATTTAATTCAACCCTACGAAGATATTATCGAAGCCTTGGGAACACTTCAAGCTCAAGAAGCAATTTCTCTAATTAAGCCTTTTATAGAACATCCAGCAGAAAAAGTACAATATGCTGCTGCTAGGTCTCTGTATCAACTTACAGGAGAGGCCGTATATGGAGAATATTTGACTAAAGCATTAGAGGGTGATAATTTACAGTTACGACGCTCTGCACTATTAGATTTAGCAGCCATCGGTTATTTACCAGCAGCGAAGGCAATATCAGAAACCTTAGCCGAAAATAGTATGAAATTAATTGCTCTAAAAGGACTTTTAGAACATCACCTCACGATAAATTCAAAAGTTAAAAGCGGTGCGACCCCGCGTCGGCGTAAGACGCAAACGCCAGTTCTTTCAAGTCGGGAGACCCGCCCAACGGACTGGCTTGGGAATGCGCACCAAGAGAGTCAAAAGTCAAAAGTAGAATCTCAACTATTACTATCAGAAGAGGCTAAACAAGTAATGAATTTAATGGATTCACTTTTATAAAACATTCATTTATATATCTTGTGCTGAATAGTAACTACAAAAATATTTTTTTAGCAGCAATTTAAGTCTAATTAATTAAACTTCTCCAAAAATGAAAAATAAAATTAATTATTATTTATAAACTATAAATTACTTTTTCCTGTTCTTTCTTCCCTGTTCCCTATTTTCTGGAGATATCTATTGGGTATAATAAAAATGTTATCCTGTCTGTAAAAAATCAATATCCTAACTTTCCTCCTATTTACTAATAACTGTTATACTATTTCTCTAATTTTTACTACTCCCTACTCCCTACTCCCTAATCCCTAAGAATGAACAATCAAGCCTCAACAATAGACAATCAACTCATCCGAGCAGTTGAAGAAGCAGACTCTTCTCAAGGCTTAATAGATGCAGTTAAAGATTTAGCAGCAGCTCACATAGAAGAAGCTATCCCAATATTAATTAAGGTCTTGGGCTATAATAACCCAGGTGCAGCAGTAGCAGCAGTTGATGGATTAGTCGAAATAGGAGAACCTGCGGTACTTCCAGTCTTAGAAACACTTGATGGTTATAACTATGGTGCTAGAGCTTGGGCAATAAGAGCATTAGCAGGTATTGGAGACCCTCGTGGATTAGAAATATTATTAGATAGTGCAGCAAATGACTTTTCTTTTAGTGTACGACGAGGTGCAGCTAGAGGTTTAGGTTTTATTGATTGGGAAAAGTTATCAGAAGCAGAAGTTTCAGATGCTCAACAACGTGTTTTTCAAATCCTAGTGCAAGTATCTCAAGACCCAGAATGGGTAGTGCGTTATGCTGCTGTTGTAGGTTTGCAAGGTTTAGGAAAAGTAGTGAAAGTTAGTGGTAAAGACTGGTTTAAAGATATTTTGAGTCATATTCATCAAATTAGTGATACAGAGACAACTTTAGCAGTTAGAGCTAGGGCCGAATTTGCTATTGAAGATTTGTATCGAAACAAGAGAGAGTAGGGGAGTAGGGGAGTAGGAGAGTAGGGGAGTAGGGGAGCAGGTAGGGACCTTGCATACAACGTCCGTACAAAGTAGAAATTGGGCAAACAGGGAATAGAAAACAAGAAAAACAACTGTACCTCATTAGCTTGAGAGATGCTATATAATACCAAGCGTGAAAAAAGAATCTTACGAATAATAAGTGTGATTAAAAGATTTTACCGAAAAATTAAGGTTTAAAGCCTCTCCTTTCAAGGAGAAAAAAACAAAAAAATTCCTTTTAACCAATCCTATCTGTTTTAAGAAGAGGTAATTATTAATTATTGAAAAAAGATGTCCCTTTGATAAAAAAGATAATTCCCAACCTAAAAAACGATATTGAAGCCATTCATTCTGACTCCTAATAATTTACTGATAACTGAAATGACTCACTCAACAGATATTACTACCTTGGCGCGTTGGTTCGCTGCTGACTTCAGTAACCAACCACAAGCTTTTGAGAACCCACCCTTCTTCGCCCACATTCGGGTTTGTATGCGTCCACTTCCATATCAATTACTTGATGGACTTAGCCTTTATCTAGAGCAAGCTTACGATATTACTCTCAATCAACCATATCGAGTGAGAATTTTAAAATTAGTTCCTTCAGAAGACTATATAGATATTGAGAATTATGCCATTGAAGAAGAAAAAGAATTTTATGGAGCTTCCCGTGAACCCCAACGTTTAGAAAATCTCAAAACTGAACAGATTAAAAAACTGCCTGGTTGCACCTTTATTACTAAATGGACAGGTAATAGTTTTAGAGGTGAGGTAGAACCAGGAAAAGCTTGTACTGTTGTTCGTAACGGAAAAACTACCTATCTAAACAGTCATTTTGAGATAGATGAACATAAATTTATTAGCCATGACACAGGATGTGACCCGGAAACTGATAAACAAGTCTGGGGAGCGATCGCTGGACCTTTTGAGTTTGTTCGTTGGGCTAGTTTTGCCGATGAAGTTGTATAAGTACCGAAGTCAGGAGTCAGATGTAGGAGGAAATGGTCATTTTAGTTATCGGTCATCAGTTATCAGTATCTCTAAATTACATCTCTCAACAATTATAACTTATACATCAGACCACATATATAGTGTTCATAACTATAACGTTATAGTTTTTGAACGCTATATATATTATAATTGTTTTAGTCTTGACAATAATTAATCTATTATATAGCAATCTGTGCAGAGGTTGTAATATTTTATCTAATAGGGTTTGGTTTCCAAATCCTATTTTTGTTTGGTTTGAGAGATTAAACCCCTTTAGTTTTTTTCACAAATCATTTAGGATTGGTACATCATTTTAACTGGAGAAAAGTCAAGAATGCCAACAAATTCTACAAGTCAAACATCTAGTAGTGAATCTAATATTAATAGTGATTTTGAATTTCTATTTACTCGTTCGATAGAGTTTCGCCAAGAAACTATTTACTTTATTATAGTAGACCGTTTTTTTGATGGCGACCCTACTAATAATGAAGGTCCTAACCCTAAATTATACGACCCTAATAAAGAAAAATGGGGTTTATATTGGGGTGGAGATTTACAAGGAATAATAGATAAACTTGACTATCTCAAAAAAATGGGAGTTACTGCTATTTGGATGACTCCTTTATTTGAACAAATCGAGGAAGAACTATTTGAAATGGCTCCAATTCATGGGTACTGGGCGAAAGATTTTAAACGCTTAAATCCTCGTTTAGTAGACAAAAATGATGAAATTTATTTAGTAAAAAATCAAGAGACTGTTTTTGATAAGTTAGTAGCAGCAGCTCATAATTTAGGCATAAAAATTATTCTAGATATTGTCTGTAATCACAGTAGTCCAGATGCAGGGGGAAAGAAAGGTCAACTGTTTGATGATGGGGTTCTAATTGCTGATTTTCATAATGATGTTAATGACTGGTATCATCATTATGGTGAGGTAGAAGATTGGGATGATAAATGGCAAGTTGAAAATAAAGAATTGGGAGGATTAGCAGATTTTAATGAGAATAATCCTGAGTATAGAGAATATATAAAATCAGCAATTAAATTATGGTTAGATAGAGGAGTTGATGCCCTAAGAATCGATACTATTAAACATATGCCATTATGGTTTTGGCAAGAATTTTATGCTGATATTAAAAGCCATAAACCATCAGTATTTATTTTTGGGGAATGGATTTTTAGCGGACCTTACGATCCTCCATCATTGGAATTTGCTAATAAGTCTGGAATGTCAATGTTAGACTTTGGTTTTTGTGTTGCTATTAGACGCGCTCTGGGAAAATGTGAACCGGGAGGATTTCATATTATTCAAGAATTACTCGACCAAGATAATGTTTATGATACTGCCAGTGAGCTAGTGACTTTTGTTGATAATCACGATATGCCGAGATTTCAAAATTTGAATCCAGACCCAGGAATTTTGAGATTAGCTATTAATTTAATTATGACTTCTCGTGGTATTCCCTGTATTTATTATGGTAGTGAGCAATATCTTTATAATGATACTGATGGTGGAGAAGAACCTTATAATCGCCCGATGATGGAAAAATGGGATACAGATACACCTATTTATCGGGATATTCAATTATTATCAAAAGTACGTCGAATTAATCCTGCTATTTCTCTGGGTAGTCAGTGGGAAAGATATGTGAGTGAGGATGTTTATTGTTATGTGCGAAGGTATAGAGATTATCGTTGTTTTGTTGCAATTAATCGCGGTAATCCAATAACAATTGATAGGGTAGAAACTGATTTGGAAGATGGAGAATATATTTGTATTTTAACGAAGAGGTTTTTTGAGGTAAAAGATGGCGCTCTACATAATTTAGAACTGGGTGTACAAGATATGATTGTGATTAATTATTTGGGTAATCGTGTTAAGGGTAAAGTTATTGTTCGAGCGCAGTTAAATGGTATTTCAACTAATCATGGTGAGGTAGTAGTAGTCACGGGAGATTGCCCAGAGTTGGGAAATTGGGATATTAGTAAGGCTTACCAGTTAGAGTATATTAATTCTAATACTTGGTTTAATGAAATTCCTTTTAATGAAAGTGCTGGAAAAGTTATTGCTTATAAGTATGCAATTGTTTATCGAGATGAACAGGGAAATGAAACCCAAATTCCGAGGCGAGAAAATTTGGTTTCTCGACAATGGTTGTTAGCTGAAGAGGGAAATGTGAAGTGGCAAGATAATTGGGCTTATTAAATAAGGAAGAAGGAAGAAGGAAGAAGGAAGAAGGAAGAAGGAAGAAGGAAGAAGGAA
>NZ_JBNHEQ010000266.1:42488-55228 GCF_050016015.1 Dapis hubbardiae BLCC-M172 | reverse complement strand
CTCATAAAGAGAGTTGGGGATTTGTTTGGGCTTGAAATTTGCTAAAGTCCCGATATTAGTAGCAAATAGTTCTTTACTCGACTTTGAAAATAATACAGCTCATACTATTAATATCCGCACAACTGATAGTGGAACACCCACAGAAAGTTTTGAGCAACAACTAACTATAGATGTGACTGATGTGGATGAGACACCTACCCCAAGCAACAACCCACCTACAGAAATTCAATTAGATAATCATGCTATTGCAGAAAATAGTAATAATGGAACAGTGGTAGGTACTCTAACTACAACTGACTCTGATGTTGATGATACTCACACTTATACATTATTAAATGATGGGGATGGTCGTTTTGTTGTGGATGGAGACCGAATATTAGTAGCAAATAGTTCTTTACTCGACTTTGAAAATAATACAGCTCATACTATTAATATCCGCACAACTGATAGTGGAACACCCACAGAAAGTTTTGAGCAACAACTAACTATAGATGTGACTGATGTGGATGAGACTCTAGCAAATAATAACAATACTCTTGGTACTCCTAATAGCGATCGCCTCATCGGAACAAACAATGGCGACACTCTTTCAGGTGGTGAGGGTAATGATACTTATATTATTAACAACACCGCAGATATAATCATTGAAGATCCTAATGCTGGTATTGATGCTGCTGAGTCTAGTATCACCTATAGTTTGCCAGGCAATGTTGAAAACCTGGTGCTGACCGGGGAAAATATTGATGGTTCTGGAAACCCTCGAAACAATTATATTGCAGGTAGTGATGGTAACAATAAATTAGGAGGAGGTCGAGGTAACGATACCCTTTTAGGAGTGGGTGGAGCAGATACAATTATTGGTGGTAAGGGTAATGATATTTTGCTAGGAGGAGCAGGTGACGATATTTTACAAGGGAGACCGGGACGCGATCGCTTAAATGGTGGTGCGGGTAACGATACTCTGACTGGAGGTGCGAGTAAGGATAAGTTCATTTTTAATACTAACCAACCTTTTCAAGCAGAGGATATTGGTACAGATACTATTACTGACTTTCAGGAAGATAGGGATAAAATTTTGTTAGATCAGAATACGTTTACAGCTATTAATAGTTTGGCAGGTGAAGGTTTTAGTATTGTTGAGGAGTTTGAGGTTGTCAGTAGTGACGCACAAGCAGAAACAGCAGTAGGAGTTATTGTTTATAATCAGACAAATGGTAATTTGTTCTACAACTCGGATGGTGTAGCAAGTGGTTTTGGAGAGGGCGGTTTATTTGCGAATGTTGTGAATGCTCCTGAGTTGGAAAGTTCTGATTTTCAGATTAGATAGATATTTCCAGAAGTATAGAAACCGGGTTTATAGAACCCATTTGGGATCTTATCAATGGGAGGGTGGAAAGTCTGGGAAGTGTGGGGAGATGGGATCTTATCAATGGGAGGGTGGAAAGTCTGGGAAGTGTGGGGAGATGGGAACTTATATCATGTTCGGTTGAATAGTTACACTTTGGAGGAGGGAAGGCAGAGGGCAGAAGGCAGAAGGCAGAAGGGGAAGAAAAGTTCAAAGGGAGAAGGTTTTTTTATCATTGATTATCCGGACATGATATTAGATGCTACTTTTTTTCCTGGTCTTGGTGAAACACGGTATGAAATTCCTAAATTTATAATATTATGTCCGCTGGTATCGGAGCGTGTAAACCAAAGAGTGAATATCTACAGGAAATTTAAGTGTTTTTCGGGGTTAATACCCTTAATTCCTAGATAAATAAAGCCTGACAAAGCAAATTTCTTAATTCTGAATTCTTACCCTTTTACAATACCGATGCTACCGGGCATGATATAACGTGTAAATCAGACCTATTTTCCCTCTAATTGACCCAGAAAAAGCTCCTTTATAACTCCTGAATTCTCTCAAATTATACTTTTATTCACCAACGTCTTTTTCCCCTATTTTATATCATTTCCGCTGGTATCGTTCTTTCACATTTCCTGCTAAATTTTGTTTAGTTGCACTATCAATTTTTTGGCGTAATTCCTCTAGTGGACTATCAACTTCATTATGCTCTTCAGCTAAAAGAATTATTTCCACTTTTTGACCAAAAAATAAGGTCTCAAGCCTCCCCTTTTAAGGGGATGAAAAAGCGGTCGTTTCGCTTCGCGACATGAATTGCTCGCAGTCCGTCAGGATGAGATGGCGTTTTGCTTCGCAACATATAAAGCGAAGCGGGTCCGTAGGAGCGGGTCTCCCGCTCTTAACAGAGCCACTCCGTTAACGCCATATCTAATCGACCAAGAGAAAATAAACTTCAGTATTTCAAGCCTCTGGGTTTAGCGAGAGGTACTGTTATCAGTTAACTGTTAACTGATAACTGAAATGACCTGCTGCAAATGGTAAATCCGATCAAACAAACAGCTGAAGATTATCAATTATTACATATTTTTTATAAGCATTCATCCGTTTAATTAACTCCTTAATATTAGGTATTTAAGATGATAGGGGAGTAGGGGAGTAGGGGAATAGGGAAAAAGTACCTTTTGATGACCGGATTTAATATTACTTTCCTATTTAACTTTTGACTTTTGACTTTTGACTTTTGAATTCCAATACTCGACTAGAATTAAAAATTGCAATTAATGCCACACCCACATCTGCAAATACTGCTTCCCAAATATTTGCCAACCCAACTATTCCCAACAAAATAAACAAACTTTTTACTCCTAAAGCAAAACCAATATTCTGCCAAACAATACGACGAGTTTTCCTGCTAATTTTTATTGCTTCGGCAACCTTAGAAGGAGCATCAGTCATAATAACAACATCCGCAGTTTCAATTGCTGCATCGGAACCCATACTACCCATCGCCATACCAATATCGGCACGAGCAATAACCGGAGCATCATTAATTCCATCACCAACAAAAGCAACTTTGCCATTATTTTGATAGAGTAATTTTTCAATAGCAGTAACTTTATCTTCTGGCAATAATTCCGCTTGATAATCATCTAAACCCAGATTTTTTGCCACCCGTTGAGCCACAGTTTGATTATCTCCAGTTAACATTATAGTTTTTTCCACTCCCAAATTTTTCAAAGACTTAATTGCCTCAGCAGCATCTAATTTAATTTGGTCAGAAATTGTAATATAACCAACATATTTACTATCAACTGCTAAATGAACTGCCGTATCTCCAACATCACAAATATCGTGTTCAATATCTTCTAAATGTAATAGGCGATCGCCTCCAGCAATAACTGTTTTATTCCCAACTTTTGCCTTAATTCCACATCCAGCAATTTCTTGATATTCTGACACATCAGAATTATCTATTTTCGTGGAATTATATTTATAAACTGCTTGAGCAATAGGATGATTTGATAAAGATTCTACTTTAGCTGCCACTTCTACTAATTCTGGTTTACTCAAGCCATTTTTCGTGATAATATCTGTTACCTGAAGTTTACCTTCTGTTAAAGTTCCAGTTTTATCAAAAACCACAGTTTTAATAGCAGCTAAATCATCTAAAAATGTCGAACCTTTAACTAAAATCCCTCGTTTAGCAGCTCCACCAACTCCACCAAAATAACCTAAAGGAATACTAATTACTAATCCACAAGGACAGGAAACAACTAATACAATTAATGCCCGATTTATCCAATCGGCATAAGTCGCACCAGACATAAATAGAGGAGGTAAAAGAGCAATTAGCAAAGAAATAAAGACAACGACTGGAGTATAGTATCTGGCAAAATTTGTCATAAATCTTTCCGTTTTAGATTTCTTAGTTTTAGCAGTTTCAACTAATTCTAAAATCCGAGCAATGGATGACTCACCAAAAGGTTTAGTAACCCGAATTGTTAATACTCCCGTTTGATTAACCATCCCTGCTAATATTGTTTGCCCAACTGTGAAAAACTTAGGTATTGATTCCCCAGTTAAAGCCGAAGTATCAACTTGAGAATTGCCAGAGATAATTTCACCATCTAAAGGAATTTTTTCTCCTGGTTTAACGACTATTTCACTCCCAACTTCTACTATTTCAGGAGATACTTTTTCCAGAGAATCATCAATTTTTAAATTTGCATAATCAGGACGAACTTCTAATAATGACTTAATAGAACTACGGGAACGTTTAACAGAATATTCTTGGAATGTTTCCCCAACTTGATAAAACAACATTACTGCCACAGCTTCCGGTAACTTATCAATAACGATCGCTGCCAATGTTGCGACAGTCATTAAAAAATTTTCATCAAATATTCTGCCTTTCAAAATATTTTTTCCAGCGCTAGAAAGTACCGTCCATCCACTATATATATAGATAGGAATAAACACTATGTATTTCCCTATACCGTAGGCAATATTTTGTAATTGTTGATAGAAAATCAAACCTAATATATAGATAATAGCGACTGGAAGTAAAGGTAAAATTTCCTGTTTTAAATGTGACTCTTGGGTAGTTTGGTTAGTATGATTATCATTTTCTTCATGGTGACAGCTACAACAATGAGAATTATTCTGATTATTCATATTCTTATTCCTTAATCAAAGAAGTTTTTATTGTAGATATTATAATCAATAAAATTCAAAATTAAATATTCTTTCTATTTAAGATACGATGTTATCAAGATAATTGGGTCTAAATTATTTTGATTGTTCTCAGTTTTCAAGAACTTTTAAATAAAATCTAAAGATTATTTTAGATTTTAGGATTGTTTAGTATGATAGAAGAAAAAAATTTTAGCGAGCTCCAAAATCAAAAAAATGGATAATAGATAGTATGAGCAAAAAATAAGGTCTCAAGTATCCCCTTTTAAAGGAATGAAAAAAGTAAACTTCAGTTATTAGTAAAGAATAAGGTTTTCCAAGAGATGAAAAGGTCAAGTGATTCTGGGCCAATGTTTCTACCAACTTCAGCAGAATATATTGTAACTGCTATTACTTCAGTCAATCATTATAGCGCTGCGCGCAGGGAACAGGGAACATAAAACAAGCAATAGTGAGAATAAATTGCCGATAATATAAAGCTTTGAGCTGCTTGGACACCTCCTGCAATTTGTAAATATGCCAGCGCACATTGCTATAGTAGATACTGTGGAATTTTAGCCTTCAACTATATGGAAAATGGCAGAATTTCACACCATAATTAAGCAATTACACGCAAGTCAATTTTGTCAATATTGTCTCATAAAAATTCAGAAAAATCATATAAATTTTGCGATGTTAGTCTAGATTTTTTCAAAAAATTAGCAACAAAAATATGCAAAAATATTGCTAAAATTAAGCATAAATTATTATTTTACTATCTCAAGTCATAATTGAAATATCCTTCTCTTCAAATAAAAGTTATTTAACTTAAAATAACTGAAGTTTTGTTGGTATGAAGCAATCTCAGGATCTCACGGAGATTGCTTCCTATAGTCGCAATCACAATTTTTCAACCAGATTTTATATTACCGAAATAATTAATAATTAACCAATTAAATAATTAGATAATTCACGCCTTGAAGCCTCCCCTTTCAAGGGAAAAAAGCGGTCGTTTGCGGAGAATTCCGTAGGATGGGATGGCGTTCGCGAAGCGTCCCGGAGGGAAGGGTTTCCCGCTCTTGCAGAGCCGCTGCCTCTTCCAGAGGAGCTGCGCTAACGCTAACGCTTTATATGTCGCGCAGCAAAACGCCATATCTAATACCATTTCTCAAAAATCTTGCTATATTTGGTTGGGTGGGGAAGTGTGGTAAGTGTGGGAGGAGGGGGGAGAGGAAAAGTAGTGATAATCTATATTAACTAACTAATAATTGTTAAAAACAGACTTTGAGTCTTGCTAAATATTTGACTGTTGAAGTATAGTCGAAGTATAGCATTACTTTTGGTAATTTGTATAATCGACCAAGAGAAATAAATCTTTTCCTTATTGGTCAATCCTCTCCCTAAAAGGGAGAAGTAATTATCAATTATCCATTATCAATTATCAATTATCCATTATCCATTATCCATTAATGAAACCAATGCTACCAGATTTAATATTATCTGGAGTTTTCTTCGGTAATATAGATTTTGCCAACATTCCATGCACTCCCTTTTGAGGATTATTTACAACTTGAGTAATATGAAAATTCACTGCAAGGGAACACAAAATATAAGCATCTTCACGACTCAAACCAACAAATTTTTCTAACCAACTAATCATTTGTTTTAAAGCTAATTCAAAAGCACCATCTAAAGTATTGCCAAATCCAAAAGAAATAATATCACTAGATGTTTCTGCCATAGGAAAACTTATTTGTAAATCTTTTCTCAATTTAATCTTAATAGTACCATTCATTGAAGTTTCAATTGCTGTTACATTTATCTCTCCATCGCCCTGTGCAGAATGACCATCACCAATAGAAAATAAACCGCCCGGCACAAAAACAGGCAAAAATATTCGCGAACCAACCTTTAATTCCCGACAGTCAATATTACCTCCATAACTACCAGGAGGAATAGAAGAACGTTGAGAATTTTCTGTAGCAACTCCCAAAATTCCAAAGAATGGTTGAAGAGGAATTTTTATCCCGCTCTTAGGAGGAAATTCTGCAAATTTTTTCTCTAAATTTAGTGGAATAAAATTTAGTTTTGGTTCCGTAAATTCTTCAGGTAATGCTCCCCATCCCCGACGAATAGAATTAAATCCCATCGGTAAACTAGGGTAAATATTTTCCAGAATAATTTCTAGTACATCTCCCGGTTGAGCATCATTAATATATATCGGTCCAGTTAATAAATGAGGACCAGAACCGACCTTTCTTTCTGCTGGTAAATTATGACAAATTTCTAGAAATTCAGGATTGAAAAAATCTTCAGGTGCTTGGTCATAAAGATAATAACCAGTATAAGTTTCCACATCCACGCGATCGCCAGAATTAATTATTAATGCTGGTTCTAGTTGATGTGAAAATCCTCCTAAATGAACAGTTTTACAGTTAGCTTTCAAAATGTGATGAGTCATTTCAGTTATCAGTTAAAAGTTAGCCTCCTATCGGAGGAACTGCGTTAACAGTTATCAGTACCTCTGGGTTCACCCAGAGGCTTGAAATACTTAAGTTTACTTTCTCTTGGTCATTTCATTTAATTTTAATATTTATCTTTAGCCTTTCTCAAGTTACTAAAGTACATTTGTTTTTTTCCTTTCTATTCCCTATTCCCTATTTTAAGATATACTCACTTTAATTAAAAAAATTATCATTTCAATAATATAACTAAAACTCATCAAAGTTTTCAAAAGTTACAACCAGGAATTGGTGTTGGAGTTCCTTCAGAAAAAGGTTGGGTTTCTACCAGAAATTAATACCTAATTATCATTGTCGGTTTAACAGGAGTAGGTAAAACTACAATGATTAATACATTAACTAAATCTGGGTTGAATTTTACCTTACTTCCCAATCGACGTACTCTAACCACAGAATTAATTATTCCTTATATTGCAGGTCTAAATGGAAAGAATATTCAAACAATTTGTTGCCTAGAGCGGTTTAAATATACTCGTCAATATCAAAAATAATTTCCCGGTGGTATGGCTCATGTTTTGACTCAATTACAACTTAATCTTAATCAAATTAATTATCCATTAATTCTCGATGGTTGACGGGGTAAAAATGAAGTTACTTATGCTGCTAATATTTTGAAAAAGGCAAAATTTGTGATTTTAGATGCTCCATTATTAGTACGTTTAAAACGCCTTTTTACTCGAAATCATGCTTTTATTCAAATAACAAAATCTGTGGAAGATGGAATAGTAATTAAACAAAAAAATATGAGTTTTTCTGCTTTAGGTATACCTGAAGCTTCTAGTTTATTTACCTTTGCTGAACCCCAAGAAATTTTCACTGGGATTAAAAAAGGAATCTACCAACATACAGAAGTTAGTCAAAAACTAAAAATCTTGCTTGAAGAGAGTATAAACTACAATTTTCAGGCAACAAAAATAGCCTTACAGACTATAACTCCATAACGAACTTTAGTATTATAAACTACTAAGTTTACACCTCAAAAATTAGCTCAAAAAGTTATTAAATATATTAGATATAGTTCAATAATTGATAATTGATAATTACCTCTCCCTAAAACGGATTGGATTGAATAAAAGGAAAATAAATTCATTGTTTCTCTTGATCTAGTTGGCTTTAAACCTTAATTATTCGGTAAGGGGATTATTAGAAAATTAGGCGTTGCTGAAACCTTGGGATGAATCTTTGTACTTCCTCTTTGTCTAAAACTATAATTTCTCCCACACTCCCCACACCCCCCCAAACCTACTAATTCATCCCGCACTCTATGCAAGGCGGAAAATTCAAATCTGTAGGGGTTTGGTCTCCAAACCCTTATTCTTACTAAAAAATAGACCTGCTTTGGCTCTTCTTAGTTCTTTCTTTGATAACAGCAAATCAAAATTTTTCATCACAGATTGCTAAATTCAAAAATAACTTAAACTATCTTAAATATTTTTAATATATAGCATTTTTTTGAAAATAAATTGTAATTAATCATACGAAAAATCATCCCTATAATATGTTTATCTAAAATTATGGAATTATATCTAAACTAAAAAAATGTTATTAAGTAAACTAGCGATAGTTGATTCTACTCTCCGAGAGGGAGAACAATTTTTTAAGTCAAATTTTTCTACTGGAGATAAAGTTGAAATTGCTAGGGCACTAGATCAATTTGGAGTAGAATATATTGAAGTAACATCTCCAACTGTTTCCCCTCAATCCTATCAAGACTGTAAAAACTTAGCTCAGTTAGGTTTACAAGCTAAAGTTATCACCCATATTCGCTGCCATATTGAAGATGCAAAAATTGCCCTAGATACAGGTGTAGATGGTATTAATCTATTTATGGGTACATCTAAACTTTTACGTCAATTTGGTCATGGTAAAAGTATTGATGAAATTATTGATATAGCCACAGAAGTTATTACTTTTATTCATCAACAAAATCCCCAAATAGAATTGCGTTTTTCCACAGAAGATTCTTTTCGTAGTTCCCTATCAGATTTACTACGAGTTTATTTAGCAATTAATAAATTAGGAATTGTCAATCGTTTTGGGGTAGCTGATACAGTAGGTATAGCCACTCCCCATCAAGTTTATCAATTAATTCAAGAGATGAGACAATGCTTTTCTGAAGATATAGAATTTCACGGTCATAATGATACAGGTTGTGCTATTGCTAATAGTTTTGCTGCTTTTGAAGCAGGAGTAACTCATATTGATACAAGTGTTTTAGGCATTGGTGAACGTAATGGTATTACACCTTTATCTGGATTAATTGCTCGTCTTTATACCCTCGATCCAGAAACTTTAAATCGAAAATATTCTCTATCTTATCTTCAGAAATTAAATCAATTAGTAGCAGAAAAAATAGGACTTTCTATTCCTTTCGATCATTGCATTGTTGGAGAAGCTGCTTTTAATCATAAAGCCGGAGTTCATACTAAAGCAATCATCAATAATTCTAGAACTTATGAAGCAATAGATCCTAATGATTTTGACTTAAATCGGTCAATTTTAATTAATCACAAACTAACAGGTAAAAATAGTATTGCACATCGCGCTCATCAACTAGGTCTAAATCTCGAAACTTTTCAAATTCAAGCTATTACTCAGACAATTAAAACTTTAGCAGACAGGGAGAAAGTCACCCTAGAAAATGTGGATGAAATTTTGTTTTCATATCACAAAAATATTGGTTAATTTTTGAGGTGAAGAGAATTACTAAGTTGATAGCAGTTTACAAGAGAGTTCAGTAAATTACTCAACTGAAAATCCCTATTTATAAGATTTACCTAAAAAAATACTTATAGCAGTTTTCATGTTTTTTAGAATACAGAGATTTGGGTTTAAAGGAAGAATGAAGAAGTTTTGTAGTCTACCTTTGTGAAAACCGCTATAACTAAACGCTATTGATTAAAAGTTTTTAGCCAATACTATCTTAATAGATAAAGCTTTTAGCCTTTTTTGGGAGGGAGAATTAATTGATAAAAAATGGGTAAGAATTGATTTGATGATTGTATTTTGGGAGATATCTAATACACCCCATCTCCCCATCTCCCCATTTCTCTACACTCCCGTACGGACGTTGCATAACAAAAATGCGAACGTCCCTACCCCCACTCCCCCACTCCCCCACTCCCCCACTCCCCCACTCCCCCACTCCCCCACTCCCCTACTCCCCTACTCCCCTACTTCCCCAATAACTTCCCCCACTGCCAAACGAGTACCATTAGCAAAATCCCAACCAGAAACTGCCTTTTTCCCCGCTAACTGCACCTGCCACAACAACAACCAACCACTACCAGTTTGCAGCACAGGTCCTAAACCCTTAATTACTTTCACCACTTCCCCGATATTTCCAACAACCTCAGATTCAGAAGACCAAACCTTCTCCAACTTCTGTAATTCCGGAGGCAATTCCGACCAATATTCACCACCTATCGGCACAGTTGCCATTACCTTCAAAGACTGACTCCGAAAACTTGTGAAACAATTAGGGAAAAATCCTCTGACTTGGTTGTGAATATCCAATGCACTTTTTGACCAATCAATTTCATAATCAGAATTTTGAATCAGTGGAGCGTAAGTTGCTAGAGAATCATTTTGAGCAATAGGTTCAATTTCTCTGTCCTCCAACTTGAACAAAGTTTCCAGCAATAAATCTGCCCCATCCTTTGCCAAAATTTCCGCTATGGATACAGCATTATCTAACAAACCAATAGGAGTCACACTCTTCAATAACATTGGACCAGTATCCATTCCCACATCCATCAACATCGTAGTATTGCCCGTTTCCGCCTCCCCATGATAAATAGACCATTGAATAGGAGCAGCACCACGATATTTTGGCAAAATCGAACCATGAACATTCACACAACCCAACTTCGGCATCTCCAAAATTTCGGCGGACAAGATTTGCCCATAAGCAACTACTACAAACACATCCGCTTCTGCTTGCCTTAATAAGTCGAGAGTTTTAGCATTTTTTTTAACTCGGCGCGGTTGCCAGACAGGGATATTATGGGTGACAGCTACCGACTTAACTGGAGATGGAATCAGTTTATTGCCTCGCCCCCGTCTTTTATCCGGTTGAGTGACAACTGCCATAACTTCAATTTCTGGGTCAGCTAATAATTTTTCTAGAGTAGGAACAGCAAATAGAGGTGTGCCAAAAAATATTATTTTCATATAAATTGAAAAAATAAGAGACAATAATAATTAAGTATACCAGAACTTACCAATGAATAATGGATAATTACAGCGGTTTTCATTTTGGTAAATCACAGTAGGGACGTTGCATGCAACGTCCCTACTGTCGTCTACTGATATGAAAACCGCTGTAAATAGTGCAATAGTAGGGGCGGGTTTCGCCGTTAAATTAACGAGTTTTCACATTTAATTAGATAAACCCGCCCCCAATGATATAACGCACTATTTTAGCTGAAACACTCCATTAGGGTTGGTTTCGGCTGTCGCCGACATGAAAAGCGTCAGCGTAACCTACCGAAAAATTATAGATTTGGCGGTGCGTTAACGAAGTGTAATATAGAATCCGGATAATTACTATATCCAAGTCATTGCGACTGGAACGGAGTGGAAGGAAGCAATCTCAGGGGTCCCACGAGATTGCTTCCTATCGTCGCAATGACCACTGTTTAACCGGATTTTATATAAAGCACCCTACTGGACTACTTCACCTACTACGCGGGCAAGATGCCCGCACTACAAAAATTTAATTGTTAATATTTAGACTTCATATAGTTGAAATATGCTGTGACTTCTAACTTCTGACTTCTAACTTCTGACTTCACCCATCCCCCCGACGCCAAACTTTGATGACTAAATCTCCTCCTAGACTCACCATCGTGTTGCCGTCTTCGCTAAAGATGACTTGTTCGATGGAACCGGAATGAGCAGGGAGGGTTTGCAACAATTGTTTGGTGGCAGCGTCAATAATCTCCAGATTCCATGTTTCGGTGGTTTCGTCGTAATTTGGTTTGGCCATAAGAGAGCGATCGGGACTGGTAACGGGAAATTCGCGATCGGCATGTGGAGAGTTTAGGGCAGGAAGATACCACAGTTTGATAGTTTGGTCACAACTGCCACTGGCAAGAACTCGCCCGTCGGCACTGAAAGCGACGGAAGTGACAAACTCTGAATGTTCTTCTAGGGTACTTAGTAATTTTCCAGTATGGGAATGCAACAGTGTAATAGTTGTGCCAGAATGACCGGCAAGAACTCGCCCGTCGGCACTGAAAGCGAGGGAACCTAAACGCCCTTGTAGGGTACGCTGCAATTCTCCAGTGTGGGGATGCCACAATTTGATGGTGTTGTCATCACTGCCACTAGCCAGGAGTTGCCCGTCGGGACTGAAAGCGAGGGAGCTGAGATAATCTGAATGTTCTTCTAGGGTGTGCAGTAATTCTCCGGTTTGGGGATTCCACAGTTTAATGCTCTCACCACTGCGACTAGCCAGGAGTTGCCCGTCGGGACTGAAAGCAACAGACCTGACATAACTTGAATCGCCTTTTAGAGTATCCAGCAATTCTCCGGTTTGGGGATTCCACAGTTTAATGGTCTTGTCATTACTGCAACTGGCAAGAACTCGCCCGTCGGGACTGAAAGCGACGGAACGGACAGAATCTGAATGCCCTTTTCGGTTAGTATGCAGCAATTTTCCGGTGTGGGGATTCCACAGTTTGATGGTCTTGTCA
>NZ_JBNHEQ010000266.1:29892-42388 GCF_050016015.1 Dapis hubbardiae BLCC-M172 | reverse complement strand
CTGCCACTAGCCAGGAGTTGCCCGTCTAGACTGAAAGCGAGGCAATAGACTGAACCTGAACGTCCTTTTAGAGTATGCAGCAATTCTCTGGTGTAGGGATGCCACAGTTTGATGGTGCTGTCATCACTGCCACTAGCCAGGAGTTGCCCGTCTAGACTGAAAGCGAGGCAATAGACTGAACTTGAATGTCCTTTTAGAGTACGCAGCCATCCTCCGGTGTCTAACTGGCAAAGTTCAACTGCTGTCGTCAGTTCCCCCGTTCGCAAATCCCAAGCCTTCTTCATTTTCCCATCCCCAAGTAATTTACTGCCATCAGCACTAATACTAACCAAACCGTCAAACCCTTTAACACTCCAAGTCAAACTCCAAGGTACAAACCTTGCTAGCCTTTCCAACTCCGCTTCGTAAGCATCTCGCTGCCGTTGCTGCACCTGCCGCAACATCTCAATATAATCCCTCACCAACTCTTGGGGAAACCGTTCTTGGGCAAACTCCCCCTCCAATTCAAACAAACGCGATTCGTAACTCGCCGTGGCATCAATATAAAGATAATACAAATCCGCCACAAACGTCGCCAACAGCTTGTGAACCATGACAATAATCTGCCGAATAATCAGCAAGCTCTCATCATTATCAACACCCGCTTTCTCCAGTTCTTGCCAAGCCTTTTTCCAATTCCACGCTTTCATGGGCAGCAACGACACCTCATCGTCGTACAATCCCCAATACCCGATATGGAAATTCACCTTGTAATCACTAATTTGGGAGTAAAGCACTACCGTCGGCACCGGTGCTAACAGCTTGTGTAACTGTTCCACCCGAGCATCGAAAATCGGTTCTTTGAAATAATCCCCGTAAAACTTCACCGGACAAGGAGAGAAGTTGCCCGTCTCTGGGTTCAAAGGATAATATTGATGCAGGAACTCCTTTAAATCGTTCTGGATGTCGATTTTCAAGTTATTGCGAAACGACTTCGGGCAATCTTCACTGATATCCGGTGGCGATGCCAGCACCAACAACCGATATTGCTGCTGCCCCTTGCGCAAAATATCCTCCGTTTCCTGGCGACTCAACTTCGAGAACCAATTCTCCAAATCCCAAATAGTTTGGATTTCGGTCAGTTGCACCTCAACCGCTTGGGCGTGTAACTCCCGCATCAACTCCCGTTGCAGGCGAGCAAGTTCGCGTCGGTCCTCCAAATCTTGCTGCTGGAGTTGCAATTCTTTGTATTTGAATGCGAGGGCGAGTTTTTCTCTCTCTTCACGTCGCTTGAGATATTCCGATTGTGCTTCTATCCATTTAGCTTGTTCCTTAGTTTGTTGAAGAATAGCACTGGAACTAGACGAACTTTTCTGCGGTTTGGTCACCTTCTTGAATAAAGCCTCGGTGAAGCTTTTAACCAATGCGCTTACAGCAGCTAAAAGGGCTTCCTTGCCAACCAGAGCCCAAGTTATAGTTATTGGTTCTGTCATAAAATTTAACCTTCTTGTCAAAGTAGCAGTATTTTTAGAATACTATATTATAATTATACTACCTTAAAAAATTACATCATAAAACCAATGAACAGCGAACAAATATTACTCAATAAATGGCGTACTTGACTATTATAAAAACCGCAAAAAGCATGAGATTTATCCGAACAAATTGCTTGGAAAAACCAGGATATTAACTAGGCAAATTTTTGTCAACATCTTATATTATATCATGTGCGGTTAAATAGTTATAATTAGAGTTAGTAGCATGGCTCTGTCCCTATCTATAGTTATGGCTAGAGCTTTACTAAAAACAAAAATAATCGTTGATTATCGGGATATAATATTACTAATATTTCTGTAAAATCTGATGAATTAATAACAACATAAAAACCAAATAAACTAATACACCGATTTACTCAAATTAGGGTAATTTAAAATAATCAATCCCTCTTTTTCCCTCCTTCTTCTAAAGTATGTACCTGAGACATTTACATTTACGACAGTTTCGGAACTATCGAGACCAACAAGTTAAATTTGATGCTGCCAAAACAATTTTGGTGGGAGATAATGCTCAAGGTAAATCTAATCTCCTAGAGTCAGTAGAATTACTTTCAACTCTCAAGTCTCACCGAGCAATTCGCGATCGCGACCTCATCCAAGATAGCAAACCAGCAGGTCAAATTCAAGCATCTTTAGAAAGACAACTGGGAAATATCGACTTAACCCTAACTTTGCGGAGTCAAGGTAGACGTACTGTAGCAGTTAACGGTGAAAATTTACGTCGCCATTTAGACTTTTTAAGTATTCTAAATGTGGTGCAGTTTTCTAGTCTAGATTTAGATTTGGTTAGAGGTGGACCGGAAGTTCGTCGTCATTGGTTAGATAGACTTTTGGTGCAACTCGAACCTGTATACGCTCACATTCTCCAACAATATAATCAAGTTCTCCGTCAGCGCAATGCTTTATTAAAGAAAATTCGTCAGCAAAAGATAGCAGCAGAAAGTCAGGGTTCATTATATTCTATTCCTGCTCAAGAGTTAGCTTTGTGGGATGCTCAGTTAGCAACTACTGGAGCGCGAGTAATTCGGCGACGAGAACGGGTTTTGCAAAGGTTGGCACCTTTAGCAAGTGAGTGGCACCGTGCTATTAGTGGGAGTAAGGAAGTTTTGCAGATGGAATATTTGGCAAATGTAACTGTTGACAGTAAAGAGTTAATTATACAGGATAGTTTGGAGGGAGTACGTCAAGCTTTTTTAGAGAAAATCAAAGCACGGGCGATCGCCGAACAATATCAAGGGACTACGGTAGTAGGTCCCCATCGGGATGATGTAAATTTTACTATTAATGATACTCCAGCACGACAATATGGTTCCCAGGGTCAACAGCGTACTTTAGTATTAGCTTTGAAGTTAGCTGAATTGCAACTTATTGAGCAGGTGGTTCAGGAACCGCCATTGTTATTGTTGGATGATGTTTTAGCAGAATTAGATTTGCATCGACAAAATCAATTATTAGAAGCAATTACTGACCGTTTTCAAACTTTGATTACTACTACTCATTTGGGATGTTTTGATGGTCAGTGGTTGCAGGATACTCAAATTCTTTCAGTACAGTCAGGGAAGATTAGTTATTTCTTTGATTTTTAGGTAACTAGGGAGTAGGGAGTAGGGAGTAGGGAATAGGGGGAGTAATTTTTTTTGCTCAACTCTTCCCCAAAATCCTAACTTTTTGAGTGTAATATTATGTCCGGATAATTAGTGATAAAAAAAACGTTCTCATGCATATACTTTCTTTCTCCTCTCTTCCCTCCTGACTCCTGTACGGGCGTTAACGATAGTTATGCGAAGCTAACGGCCGTTTCGCGGAGCGACATGAAACGCCCCTACGAGGACTGACTCCTCCCTCCTTATTTATAACTATTCAAACAGACATGATATAAAGAGCTGAAAACTAGGTACTTTTTTTTGACCTACAAAGGCTAAAACCTTTATCTGTCAATGCTGTAATATTTAATCACCAAGCTCTAAATAAAAAGACAAAAGATACAAAAGATATAGCAATGAGCGCTGGTATATTTACAAATTGTAGTAGGGGCAAAAGAGCTAGAAGTCTTATAGAAGCCATTTGGTATCTCCAGAAAATAGGGAATAGGGAAAAGTAATTGATAAAAAATGGGTAAGAATTGATTTGATGATTGGATGAGTGGGAGATATCTAATACATCCCATCTCCCCATCTCCCCATCTCTCCATCTCTCCATCTCCCCATCTCCCTCCTCTGTTTTTAAATAGATCCTTTCAGGGGTTCTATATTATCGGCAATTTATTCCCCCTGTTGCCTGTTCCCTGTTGCCTGTTCCCGGAGCACAGCGCTATAGAACCCCTGAAGGTATTTATTTTTTTATACATGATGGGGGTGGTCCGTGTGGTCCGTGTAGTCCGGGTGGGGAGATGGGAGCCGCTTATTCTACCTTTTTCCCCTCTGAGTATTTCTTAATCTCCTGAGGACTGTACGGGCGTTAACGATAGTTATGCGAAGCTAACGGCCGTTTCGCGGAGCGACATGAAACGCCCCTACGAGGACTGAGGACTGAGCCAAAAACTCGCAACAAAGCCCAAGATACGCTTAGGGCTTCTATAAATGTACCTCACACGCTTGAGAAAGGCTATATGCGCAGAATTACTTAGTTATTTTTGCCAGAGTTCTAATGTTTGACAAAAAGAAAGAATTATAGTACAGAAAATATCAATTTGAATCTTAAGTACGCTGTAGCATTTCACTTGTCATAAATTGCAAATAGTTTCGCATCCTAGACTGTGGAATAACCACTTAAAATTACTTTATGATCATTTCAGTTATCAATAGACATAGGCGTGAAAAAGATATAGACTTGTTGCAAATAGTAGGGTAAAAAGAATGCATTTTAACGAAAAAAATATGAAAAATAATCTTTTTAACTAAATTTGGCAAATCTAGCTTATCTTAAATAAAGAGCAAGTTTATTTTCTGGAGAGGTCTAATTATCAAATTGTTCAACTTATAAATATTACTTCTGACTTCTGACTTCTGACTTGCGCGTAGCACTATAAGCCAAACTATGAGATAATCCATATAAGTCAGATACCATAGTAAAAAAGAAAGTTCCATGAAACGTTTGATTTCTCGTCTACTAGCCTTAGTTTTTGTTTGTGTTATAGGTTTGATGGGTTGTTCTAATAACCCTGCAACTTTAAGTGGAAATTATCCAGAAGATACATTAAACTTAATCAACAGCTTAAGAACAGCTATTGAGTTACCAGAAAATACAGAAGCTAAAAGTGAAGCTCAAGCAATAGCACGTCAAATAATTAATGATTATGCATCTGTCTACAGACGAAATGACTCTGTAGCTAATTTACCTTCATTTACTACTATGCGAACTGCTCTCAACTCCTTAGCAGGACATTATAGTTCTTATCCCAATCGTCCTGTTCCTGAGAAATTAAAGAAACGTTTAGAACAAGAGTTTAGACAAGTAGAGCTTGCGTTAAAGCGTGGAGTATAGTGCTAGGCACAAGTCAGAAGTTAGAAGTAATTTCTGACTGATTTTTTCCTACAAATATATTATTCTCTAAATTCTCTAAATTCTCTAAATTTTCTAAAAACTTCAGTAAGATCTATTAATTAGTCGATTCTAGTTCAATTAGCCATAGAATATGAAAAATATTTCATTATAATTATGGCTGTTTGACTATATTTTATTACTCTGATAAAGCAGGAATAAAAACTAGCAAATATCCTCAAAATTTTTCCCAATAACTCTAATATAAACGGTCAATCCTAACAAAAGAAAATCTCTACAAAAAAATTCATTCTCTTCCTAATGACCACAAAATAATATCTATAGCAATCCTAAATAGGTCTTAATAGTTTTTATAATAGTTTTTCTGGGCTAAAAACCTAGAAAATTATGACTCCTGACTCCTGAGTTCTATACGGGCGATTTCCGTGCCGGAATGCTCCGCAAACGCGTTTACGAAGTATTCCGTAGGAAATCGCCCCTACCAGGAAAATATTACAACTAAAATAGGATTGCTATATAGATAAAATTTAAAGCTATCCCTTATAAGGAAATCCTAAAACCCTTATTTGATTGAGTAGGGGAGTAGGGGAATTTAGGGACGTATCGCTGCGCGACATGTTTGCGGAGCATTCCGGAACGGAAAACGCATTTTGCCTGTGCAACGTCCGTACGGGAGAAGAAAAAATTAAAGAATAATGAAAATTAACTTACCAAAAATTATTCTACTAAAGTAATTACTTAATAACTGAAGTTTTAATTAAGTATAGCATTAATGCATGGGAATTAGTATAACTTCTCTCTAATGTCTACTGAGGTACTGATAACTGATAACTGAAATAACTACCATGACAAAAATTAAAACTAAAAAATGTTTCCATATAAGTAATTTAGGAGCAATTTTATTTAGTCTGATACTAAATTCCTACCTCTGGTTTCCTGCAAAAGCACAAGCACAAGCACAAACAGATATTTATTGTCGGTTATCACCAGAAGCGATCGCCGAAAAAGAAAATCTTCGTCAAGCAGTTTTAGGAGGAGATAAAGATGCAGAAAAACAATATCAAGATATTCATATTCAACATAGCAGAGAAGTTGGCAATTGTCGCCTGAGAAATTGGCCGAGGAATCAAGGTATTTGGTTACGAATATATCCTTGTGATGCCAGACCAGGAGAAATTGATAGGATACTTGATAAAATTGTTAATCAAGGCTATAACCAAGTATACATAGAAGCCTTCTTTGACGGACAAGTGCTTCTACCCGCAGCAAATAATCCTACAGTTTGGCCGTCCGTACTCCGTGTACCTGGTTATGAAAATGTCGATCTATTAGCTGAAAGTCTGAGAAAAGCAAAAGAGAGAGGTTTGCGAGCTTATGGCTGGGTATTTACCATGAACTTCGGGTACACCTATTCCCAACTACCTAACCGTCAACAAGCTTTAGCGCGTAATGGTAGAGGTCAAACAACTCTTCAAGTAATTCCAGATAATGTTAGTTTACATAACCAGTTAGGTGCGAGTCATGCTTTTCATACCTTTGTCGATCCTTACAGTCCGGAAGCACGTCAAGATTATAGCGTTATGGTGAATGAGGTATTAAAACGCCAACCTCAAGGAGTTTTATTTGACTACGTTCGTTATTTGCGGGGAGTGGGGAGTAACTCTGTGGCAGATGAGGTAAAAGATTTATGGATATATGGTGAAGCTTCTCGGAATGTTTTATTGCAACGTGCTAAAAATGAAGCAGGAAAAGAATTAATTAGAAGATTTTTAGACAAGGGGTATGTTACTTCTGGAGATATTTATGCTGTTTCTTCCAGGGGAACTCCGAAGTGGCAAAGTTTCTTTTCACTCTCTGCTAATGGCGATAAACTACCAAAAGGAGGTTCGGGAACACAAGTTTGGGAATTGAGTGTTGCTCATGCTGCTCAAGGAATATTAGATTTTCTCCAAGTGGCAAGTAAACCAGTACAGCAAAAAGGTTTATCTGCTGGAGCCGTATTTTTCCCAGGTGGGAATAGGAGAGTACGGAATAGTGGTTTTGACTCTCGCCTCCAACCTTGGGATCAATTTCCGAGTTGGATGGAATGGCATCCTATGTCTTATGGAGCGTGTGGCGATCGCGACCCTAGTTGTATTGTTTCTAAAGTAGAGAGAGTTGTGAGTATGGCGTCTAATGGGGTGAAGGTTATTCCGGCGATCGCGGGTGTCTGGGGGCAACCTTTTAAAAATCGTCCTTCTTTGGAAATGCAAATGCAAGCTATTAGGAGAGCGACTCCTCAGATTAATGGTATTAGTCATTTTTCCTATGGTTGGCAACATATTGAAGAAACTAGGGAACGGAAGTCTTGTCGGTTGTAAATTGGGTATTAAAGAAGCGGTCAGTATTGGGCATTACGTCAGTCCAGTAGGGTGCCTTAGGCGCTTACCACAAACTACTGTTAACTGTTAAAGATTACATTGCGCCGTAACGCACCGTTGATATAGAGCAGTAGTGGACTGACACACCTAAAATAGTGCGTTACGACGGATGGCTAAATTTCTTTCATAGTCTAAATTTTAGCCGTCTTTTCATGTCGCGCAGCGCTTTTCATGTCGGCGACAGCCGTTTAGCTAGCGCACAACTCCGTTAACGCGGAGCGACATATAAAGCGTTTGCGGAGCATTCCGATAGGAAAGCTTTGCGCCAGCAAAACGGAGTTATGCGACAGCAAAACGCACCCTACAAATTTTGCTAAACTTATGATGTAGTTTTCCCAGAAGAAATAAATGTAGGGGCGGGTTCCGCATTAAATTAACGAGTCTTAACCTAAAATTAGATAAACCAACAACAAAAGAAGTTTCTTCAGTCACAGGCTATTGTTTGGAGGCAATTCGTCAAATTGCACGTCGCTACAATCGGCAAGGTAGAGAAGGATTGGTAGATCGTCGCCATCAACATCCAGGGCAAAAGGGATTCCTTTCAGATGAAAGGCAAGCCTACCTAGAAATGGCCCTCCAGGAGAGGGCACCAGATGGAGGATTATGGAATGGGCGCAAGGTGGGGGATTGGTTAACAGAATTAATTGACCATCGAGTTGATTCCTACGGAGTGCTTCGCAAACGGCGCAGGGGATGGGAATATTTACGGTCAATGAAATATAGATTACGAATCCCCCGGCCACAGCATGAAAAGTCGGCAACTCCAACCGAACAAGAGAAATGGAAAAAAAACTCTGTCACCGATTTGAACAATTAAAAGCCGAGTATCCAGAGGCCACTGTAGAACTCTGGGCAATGGATGAACATCGTTTGGGTCTCAAGCCAATTTTCCGACGAGTATGGACACCTGTGGGAGTACAACCAACTGCAGAGGTAAACTGGCGTTTTCAGTGGTTTTGGCTCTATGGGTTTGTACATCCCCAGTCAGGAGAAACAAAAAGAGTGGCTTTTGCCCAAGGTCAATATTATTGTTTTTAACCAAGTGCTGACTGACTTAGCTGGACATTTTGGTTGAGGAAAAAATAAGCACATGATATTAGTGCTAGACAAAGCAGGTTGGCACAGTAGTCAAAAACTCAAAGTTCGCACTTGGATTGCATTTGGAGTTAAAACCCGCCCATAGACCAGAACTACAACCCGCCGAATGACTCTGGCCAATAATTAATGAACCTATAAGTAATCAAAACGAGTGAAAATTTATCCCAGATGGAAGATATCGTTTTTGAGCGATGTATCAACTTAATGAAACAGCGATCGTGAAACGTGCCGGAGGCAATCGCTCCCAAACAGGTCTCACTTGTTTTCGTTGGTGGCCTACTGATGATTTGTCAAGTGCTTGAAGAGTAGCGTTGCGTAGCAATATCGCTCCGGGCAATTATTTTTCTTCCTCCTCTATTATACACAAACGATGCTACCGGACATGAGATCATTTCATTGCAAGAGCAACTAATATCATGTCCGTTTATATCGTTTGTGTAAACCCAAGCGTAAATATCTACAGGAAATTTAAGTTTTTTTCTTGATAATTAAGCCTTGCCACCTGTTCCCTGTTCCCAGTTAAGTGTTCTCTACCTTTGCTATACAATACCGATGCTAGCGGACATGATATGACTTCTACCCTCATCCATAAGACTTTTTCAGCAAACCCTAAATAGGATTGCTATAGATTATTTTCTCAACAAAAAAACCCTCCTAAAATAAGAGGGCTTTTGATTAATAAATAAAATAGTTCTGATTTGACTTAAATGGAACAAAGAGATTGGTTCTCAGACAAAAACTTTAATTAATCACCATAAATCTTACAATCACCCGACATATCAACAAATTCTAACGCCTTGTTATAGTCTTGAGGATAACTATTCTTTAAACATTGTGCTGCTTCTATTGCAGGCTGGGGATTACCCATAGTGAAAGTCGTCAATCTACCAAAAGCTTCTGGTACGCTACTAGCAACACATAATTTAGCGGGGTTTGATAATGCCTGAACAGCACCGATGGGGTTTGATATCTTACAATATTCAACTTCTGTTGGTTGTGATACTTGTGCAGGAGGCGTGAATAGAGATGGAACAGGTGGTGGTGAAAATGATGGTGGTGGTGGTTGTGCTGCTGGGAATATAGATGGTGGTGGCGCTGAAAATCCAGATGGTGAGAAGCCGAAAAATGCTCTAGCAGTTGGAGCAAATCCCATACTTACAACCACAGTAGAAGCAATAGCTGTTAATAACTTTTTCATAGGTTTTTTGTGGGTATTTACAAAATCTAAGGTTGACAAGTTATAAATTAGTACCTATAGAATCAGAACTCTTAAGTAACTTATCTTTAAATCTAAGTCTCAGCAGTTTTGATCTATGAGATATTGAGATATATTGATTCACCTGATCAAACTCAAAACTTACTTTAATTTTTTTGTTACAACTATATCCTAGCTAGAAAAAACAAGAGCGTCAATTAGAATAAATACGGAATTATTTATGAAGCTATTATGAAGTTTCAGAAACGATATGTAGATAAATAGGGTATTAAGTCGGATAATTTTGCCCCATAATTAGTGTTCCATCAAGCAGAAATTAATAGCATTTCCTCAGAGAACTTTTAATCTCACTCTGGTTGCTCGAAATAATTTTTCTATTGGTAAATTTTGGGCTTGGCGATCTATCTAACCGTATTTTCTATTATATTAAAGCCACAAACAGGATAAAATTATGGACAACAGTATTATTAAATTGAAGTATGAAAGGAAGTAATATTAGTCCAGTACCAGCTCTAGCAACTAAATTTTTGAAATTAGCTGGTATTATCGTGATACTTTTCACAATTATCAACTCTGTTTTACTCTTATATCCCCTAAATTTAGGGGATATAGACTGGCGACTCAGCTTTACCACTCAGATAATTGAACGGGGTATTTTACCAATATTAGGAATAGCTCTAATGTTTTGTGGTTATGGTTTTGAAGAGATTATTGGTATTGCCCCACCAGAAGCAAAAGTTAGTTGGAATAGCTTAAAGTTCTGGATTTACTTACTATCTTTATTTTTAGGAATTATGTTTTTGCTATTAATTCCTCTACATATTAGCACCGCAGTAGCAGAAAGTAATCAAAATGTTCAGAAACTAAATGAGGAAGCTGTTATTGCTCAAAAGCAATTAGAAGAACGTCTAGGTGAAAGACAAAGTTCTCTAGCTAGCTTACTTAAAAATAATCAGATATTAGAAGAATATATTAGTCAGGAGCAACTTAATGAAGAGCAATTAGCTGAATTAGAAAAGTTTAAAAATAATCCTGCTGCTCTGAAAGTAAGAACAGAAGAAATTCGCGAGGAACTCACAAAACAATTAGAGCAAAAGAAACAAAAAGCACAACAAAGTACGCAAATAACAGCAGTTAAGTCTAGTGTCAGAATAGGTTTAACTAGCTTATTATTAGCCAGTTGTTATTTAACAATTGGTTGGAGTGGGTTTACGGGTAAACCTAGAAAAGTTCGCCAATAATATTTTTGTTGTGGCATTATTGATAATTATAGGGGCAGGTTCATCAAATAATTTATGAGTGGAAAAATTAAGTTAACAAAACCTGCCCCCAACCCATGAATAAATATTGTCGAATTAATGGTGATGGGGGGTGGGTTTATGATATTTATTGTCGGACATTATAATTTAACGGATGAACCCACCCCTACGGGTTATTTTTTGTGATTAATATTGATATTGTAGGGGCAGGTTCATCAAATAATTTATGATGGGAAGAATTAAATTAATTAAACCTGCCCCAAACCCACAAATAAATATGCTGCAATTAATATTGATATTGTAGGGGCAGGTTCATCAAATAACTTATGATTTGAATAATTGAATTAACCAAACCTGCCCCCAACCCATAAATAAATATGCTGCAATTAATGGTAATAGGGGGGTGGGTTTATGATATTTATTGTCGGACATTGTAATTCAATGGATGAACCCACCTCTACAGGTTAATTTTTTGTAATTAAATTGTAGGGGCAGGTTCCGCTATTGATTTTGATGGTAATAATTGAATTAACTAAACCTGCCCCTAACCCATAAATAATCAAAAACCCATGAAAAACAATTGTACAATTAATGGTAATGGGGGGTGGGTTTATTATTATTTATTGTTAGATATGTAATTCAACGGATAAACCCACCCCTACGGATTAATTTTTCTGATTATTAATCATATTTCCTATTCCTTTAATATTAAATTGTTTGGGAAAATTAAAATATATTTTCAGTATAAATTTAATCATTACACCAATTGATTGGATTATTGAAAATATACTCTCTAATATTATTTAATGATGTTTCACTTCTAATAATGTGTTCATAATATCCCCTTTGCCAGACCGGAACACCTTTCGTTTGTCGTAACCGATTAATTTTACGGGCTGAAAAAGTTTTAAAACTTCTGATAATTTCAGGCAAACCATGTCTTTTGTGATGTTGATTATTATCTGTTATTTCAATAACTCCATGAATATGATTAGGCATAATCATAAAAGCATCAAGATTTATATAAGGATAAACTGTTGTTAAATTAAACCAATTAAAATCAACAATTTTACCATACCTATTGAAAATAATTTTATAATTATCAATCACCCCTAATAAACATTCTTTTTCCTAAATACAAATAGTCACAAAATAGAAACCATTTTGACTATAATCATATCCTTTTAAACGGATTGATTGACGATTATGAAGGTTAGGATTATATTTCATATATTTATACAAAAAATTATATTACAATTATATTAATTGTAGGGGCAGTTTCATCAAATAACTTATGATTTGAACAATTGAATTAACTAAACCTGCCCCCTAAACCTACCCCTAACCCACAAATAAATATGCTGCAATTAATAGTGATGGGGGGGTGGGTTTATGATATTTATTGTCGGACATTGTAATTCAACAGATTAACCCACCTCTACCGGGTTAATTAATTAATATCAATTG
>NZ_JBNHEQ010000266.1:0-29792 GCF_050016015.1 Dapis hubbardiae BLCC-M172 | reverse complement strand
TAGGGGCAGGTTTTACCATTGATTTTGATAGTAATAATTGATTTAACTAAACCTGTCCCGAACCCATAAACAAATATTGTGAAATTAATGGTAATGGGGGGTGGGTTTATTATTCTTTATTGTTAGATATGTAATTCAACAGATTAACCCACCCCTACCGGGTTAATTAATTAATATTAATCTGTAGGGGCAGGTTTTACCATTGATTTTGATAGTAATAATTGATTTAACTAAACCTGCCCCAAACCCATGAATAAATATTGTGAAATTAATGGTGATGGGGGGGTGGGTTTATATCAGTTATCAGTGAATTTTGGGGATAAATAATTGTGCAATTTATCGTAATGGAAGGGTAGGTTTATTTTATTTATTTATGACATGATAATTTAACAGATTAACCCACCCCTACTATTTCTGTTGCTCTAATTTCAAAGCATTAATAACTTTTTCATACTCAATTTTTACCTCAGCAAAAATATCTATTGCTTCTGCTGGAGTAGAATTTCCTGACTCATAAGCTAAACGAGCTAATACTTCTAATTCCTGACAAACCTTATAAAGAGTCATCGCCCCTAAAGTACCACTAATAGACTTCAAAGAATGAGCAGCATTTCTAAGTATTAATGGGTCAGCTTGATTAATAGCAATATCAATATTATCTAGCAGTTCGGGAGAAGTCTGGAGATAAATTTCTATTACTTCATCTAAAGCGTCTACTTCTCTCAAACTTTTTATTATCTTACTCTCAAGAATAGTCTTTTCAGGAGAAATATTATTTTTATTTTCCTCAGTTTCTACAGCAGTATTTGACGGAATAAAATTAATTTTTTCCTTCCCCTCAAAAACCAGAGGTTTACATTTACTCAAAGCTTCAATAAGCTGTTCCATTTGTATAGGTTTACTAATATAATCATCCATTCCCGCAGCAATACATTCTTCGCGATCGCCCTGCATTGCATTAGCAGTCATAGCAATAATTCTAGGTCTTTCCTGAGAAGCTTTTTCGGGATATTCTGTGGGATTTTCATATTCTTGCCGAATGCGACGAGATGCTTCTAAACCATCCATTAAAGGCATTTGTACATCCATCAAAACTACATCATAAGGCAAACCAAACACAGCTTCTAAAACTTCCAAACCATTACTAGCAACATCAGCACGATATCCCATCCGTTGTAAAATTTGTAAAGCTACTTTTTGATTAACTAAATGGTCATCAGCTAATAATATTCTTAGGGGTAATTGTTCTGCCAATAAAGGAATTACTTCAGCATTCCATTTACTATTACTTGTAATTCTAACTTCAATACCTTTACCAGAAAAAATATTTAGTAAGATTTCATAAAGTTGAGATTGTTTTACAGGTTTATTAATAACTGCTGCAAATAATTGATTAGAAAGATTAATTTCCTGCTTACCTAAAGAAGAAAGAAGTACCAGAGGTAAATCTTGATAAATTTGATTTTGACGAATTTTTTTGGCTAAACTTAAACCATCAATTTCTGGCATTTGCATATCTATAATTACCACATCAAACTTATTCTCTGTTGCCATTAATTCTAAAGCATAATTAGCATTTTCAGCAGTGCTAACTATCATCCCCCAAGATTCCGTTTGTTTAAGCAAAATTTTTCTATTCGTACTATTATCATCAACAATTAATATTCTTTTGTCTACTAAATTATGCTGAATACCATCTAAATAATTACTTTCAATTAATTTATCCTTAACAGTCTGAATGCTACATTTATTGACTATCGTAAAATAGAAAGTTGAACCAAATTTTTCATTTATATTAGCCGACTTTTCATCTAAAGTAGATAATCTATAACCTACTGGGGGAGTTCCACCAAATACACCCATACTCTCAACCCACATCTGACCACCCATCATTTCAGCTAATCTTTTACTAATAACTAATCCTAAACCTGTACCTCCATATTCTCTACTCGTAGAAGAATCAACTTGACTAAAAGATTTAAATAAACGATTCATACGACTAGCAGGAATGCCAATACCTGTATCTTTAACTGAAAATTGTATTTCGTATGTCGGCCAAATATCACAAGTATTCAATTCGGAAATATTTTCTGTCGCTAAATTTTGCAAATTTTCCTCTATTTCTAGCCTTCTTCCACTAACAGAAACTAATACCTCACCACGAGCAGTAAATTTCACAGCATTGCTCAAGAGATTAACTAAAATTTGACGAACCCTAGTAATATCTCCAATTGCCATAGTTGGAGTTTCTGGGTCAATAAAATAGGCAAGTTCTAATCCTTGTTCGCAAGCTTTTGCTGCTAATAAATCAATAGATTCTTCCAGACAAATTTGTAAATCAAAAGGATGTTCTTCTAAGTCTAATTTTTCTGATTCTATTTTGGAGAAATCAAGGATATCATTAATCAATGACAGTAAAGCATCGCCACTACTACGAATAGTTTGAACAAAATCTTTTTGATCTAATTCGAGAGGAGTATCTAATAGTAAACCAGTCATACCAATAACTGCATTCATTGGAGTTCTAATTTCATGGCTCATAGTTGCAAGAAATTCACTTTTAGCTCTAGTAGCAGCAAGTGCCTCATCTCTAGCTTTTGCTAAATCATTTGCCGTTTTTTGACGTTCTAATTCTCCACCTATCCACTGCGCCATTAGTTTTAATAATTCTTGATCTACAGCTTTAAAAGGTTCGCTAAGAGGTTGAGGACTCCAGAAATTAAGAGTAGCGTAAACTGAACCTCCTACCATAATTGGCGCTCCCATATATGCTTCGATGGGGAAAGCCATATCTATACTGGAATAAAAACCCGAATATTTAATAGATTCAAAACATATTGGTTCTTCTCCTATAGCTGCAAAAATAAAAGTTTTTTCTAAGTCAAATTTTTGTCCTTTAGTAATAGAATTATCGGGACTTTTAGCTGCAACAATAGTATATTGATTATCCTCTATTCGAGATAATACTCCTATTTCTAGACCAAACTTTTCACACCCCATTTCTAATAATTGTTGGAGGCGATAATTAAAACAATAACTTAGACAATTATCTTGATTTTTATGTTGATAAGGAGCAGCAGTTATTTGATATAATTTCCGAATAGCAGCTTCACTTTCTTGTAATTCTTGTTCTCTTTGTTTGCGCTCGGAAATATCACGAGAAACTGCAATAATTTCTTGTACTTTCCCTGTTTCAGGATCGCGAATTGTCCGAGCAGTAGTTTCAAACCAAATGTATCTACCATCTTGATGCAGGATACGGTAGGTAAGAGTATAAGTTACTGGCTTTTTGAGAATAGTATAATAAGCTTTGGCAAGTAGTCTAGTATCTTCAGGTGCAAAAAATTGTTCTGGATGAGTACCTACAAGTTCCGATGGATAGTATCCGACGAGACTATGACAAGCGGGTGACACATGAAGAATAACTCCATCCCAAGAATGACGAGAAATCATATCGGTGGAGTTTTCTGCCATTAGTCGATAGCGCTCTTCACTCTCTTGATGGTCAAATTGAGAATTTTCTAATGCTTCTAGCATTTTATTCATCGTCTCTGCCAAACTAGACAACTCATCATTACCTGACATTGATACACGGGTTGAAAGGTTGCCACTGGAGGCTATTTTCTTGACAACTTTGCTGAATTTGGAAACGCGGGAGACTACCAATTTTTCTATAACTGTAATTGTCACCACACAAAAAACGAAACCTACTATTACCCATGAAAGAATAAAGTAACCCCAAAGCGATCTACCATGGTGATGAATTATTCGATCTAGTTCTACTTGGAAAATTAGAGCGGGTTGACCATAGATATCTTTGATAATTCTGTAGCCAGCTATTTTATTAGCGCTCAAAGGTTCTACAACTATTTCTGAAGTTTTCAGTTGCTGATTAGTTTGTAGGGAATTATTTTCCAAGCGACTGACGGTTAGGGATAATTTTGTGGATTCAGCTAACCTTGCTATCATTTTATTATCTAGGTAGCTTCCAACAATTAGGGTATCGTTGTTCAGAGCATCTTTTTCATTCGGAACAGAAGTCGCAGCAATTAGAATAGGTGTTTCTGGTAAAATAATAATACCTGTTTTAGGAAGATAATTTTCTTGCTCTAGATTTTGAACTAAAGGTAGATGTTGTTTTAACCTTTCAAGTATTAGTATTTCTACCTGTTTATCTCCATCGAATCCTTGACTAAATAAAATTTCCCCTTGAGAATTCAGTCGTAATATTAAGTTGATTTTTTCATTAATAAAAAAGTTTTTAACTAAATTGAAATTAATCAATTCTTCTATAGGTAAATTCCTATCAGGTTCTAGTTTATTCTCATTACCAAATTTTTTTGATAATAACAATAGTGTATCCTGTTTGACTGTGGCAGATAAATTGGCCAATTCCTCATCCAGTCCATTTAATCCTCTGGCAACATCCAAACGAACATAATCTGCCTCCAAATCTTGGAAGTCATAAAGCAACATCATTGATGCTGTAGTACACAAAACCGCTATCAGACTAGCGATCGCTGTACTAATAATTATTAGTGTCTTTTGACGAAGTTTCATCGAGTTGTTCTTGATTAATCCTATTCAGCAACCAACCACCCATTTTTATTACTCCCGTTGGACTATAAAAACAGTGGATTAGGAATTTGCTTTTTTCTGATAGCTATCACCCTAGGCATGATTGTCTATAAAAATTTCCCTAGCATCAAATTTTCCTAATTACAGCCTAGCAATTTAGAACAACAGAAGGTATAAATTTATAAATAATTATCAGGGTTTTCTCAGGATTAATAGCTAAGTTAATAACTAATTATAATTCCAGTATTTTTGAGCAAGAAAGAGTCAAATGAAGTTTAGAGTTAAATGGCCAAAAAAATTTAGCTTCGGACAATGTAAAGACTCATCATCTTTACAAACACGTCTCACAGTAGGTATTGCAGTATTTTCAGTATTAGGACTAGGCAGTGTAGCTTTGTGGACAAGTTGGAAGATGCAGCAACTGTTGATAGTCAGTCATAAGCATAACATTGAGCAGATAGCTGAACGTTTTCCCAGAGATGTTGAAATGTATAGCAAAATGTGGTATCCGACAGAAAGTTTACAGAAAGCTATTGATAATTTAACATTGGCCAATGTATTTCTTTGGGTCAAAAGTCATAATGGAAATATTTTGGCTGAATCACAAAATTTGCGGAATGATACTGACCACTTTATTTTAAAGTCTCTATCTGAGATGCCAATTGAATCTTTAGTATATCCGATTAATGGACGCTATTTTGTCTTATGTGGTGGGCCTATAAACATTAATGGGATGAGTATTGGTAAACTTTATATTGCTTTGGACATTACTCGTGATCAAAAGATGTTAGTGACTATGGTGATGAGTCTAAGTGTGGCGAGTATCTTGGCAATAATGGTAGTGACGGTTGCTATTACTATTTATATTCAACGTTCTCTCATACCTCTATGTCAGATTAGTCGATTTGCTGATAATGTTAATGCTGATCGTTTGGCTGAAGCAAGGGTTTCTTTGGAACAAGCTCCTAGGGAAGTAAAGCAATTGGCAAAAACTTTGGATACTATGTTAGGTCGGTTGTCTGATTCTTGGGAGCAGCAAAGGCAATTTGTGAGTAATGTTTCTCATGAGTTAAGAACTCCTTTAACTATTGTTTCTGGGTATCTGCAAAGTCTTCTTAGACGGGGTAATAATTTGACAGAGACTCAGAGGGAAGCAATTTTGGTTGCTTCTGGGGAAGCAGAACGGACTATTGAGTTATTGAAAGATTTGTTGGAGTTAGCTAGGGCGGATAGTGGCCAAATTCACTTTCATTTGGAATTGGTGGTGCTGAATGATTTGGTTGCGGAAGTGGTGGAAATGGCAAAGCAGTGTAGCGATCGAGAAATTATTCTGAGATTGGGGAATGGAGGTAACGAAGTCAGAAGTCAGAAGTCAGAAGTCAGAAGCGAGTGTGTAATTCTGAGGTCCCCCCAGAATGCAAGACACACTCAAGACAGTTGTTTTTGTAACGGGGATTTGAGCAACGCTCCAAAAAGGTTTAGCCAATCAAGACGGGATTTTCGACCCAATTATTTTGATAATTTAGTTTCTTTTGAGTTTGACAGCTCTCATAAATTATCTTCAGAGATTAATTTAGATGATAATTTTTTGGGTGGTGGGTTAAGTTTAAAATCAAAAAGTATTCCTGAAGTTAAGCAAAGTTATGTTTCTCAATCTGAAAGTTTATCGTTAATTGAAGTAATGGTAGATTCTAATCGTCTTAAACAAGTTTTACTCAATTTAATTGACAATGCTGTTAAATATTCTGAGCCAAATTCTCCTGTTATATTAAATGTGTATCAAAAAGGTGGTGAAGCAATAATTCAGGTTTGTGACCAAGGTAAAGGTATTCCTTTGTCGCAACAAGCTAAGATTTTTGAACGTTTTTATCGAGGTGATGAAGCTAGAAATCGTTCTGGTAATGGAGCTGGTTTAGGTTTGTCTATTGTGAAAACTTTAGTGGAAGGAATGGGAGGAAATATTCAGGTTTATTCTAAGTTAGAGCAAGGGAGTGTATTTACAGTTAAGTTCCCACTTAAAAAATAGCTTTTTTTGAATTTTAGTATTTAATTAATTTCAGCTAAATTTGCAGAGTTACTTCTGATAAGTAGTTGGATATAAATCAACAATTAGATGTTAATAAATGTAATAAGATGATTATTATGTTACAAGTGTTCCGGTAATGTTTACAAAAATTTATATATAACAATCAAGAACTCAGATGTGAGAATTTTACTACTCCCTAAAAGTCTAAAATATGGTGGTTATTATCTTCACTTATATTCAGTTTTTTCCTTATTATATGTTGACTTCTGGAGCTGTTGCCTAAAAGTTTACAATATCTCGTAATTCAGATCGGATTGCTATAAATATCAAAATTTTTGTCTGACTACTTAATTTGGGTTTGTTAAGAATGATTGATTTATCACTCTATTATGATACCAATTCTGAAAAACTTTGTTATACTTAAAATTTATATTTATAAATACTATTGATTGATATGATATAGCAATCCCTGGATAAGTCGTAACAAATCAAAAAGTAAATAAAAAAACTGAAATTCCCACCTGTTGCCTGTTGCCTTCTGGAGCTGTTGTCTGTTCCCTAAAAAACAGTAAGATTTTTGACACGAATAAAATAGAATTGCTATATTAAGTATTTGATAATATTTATTATTTTGATGGTTATTTTGGTACTTTCCAAAAAAACTCAATGTATCAGTAAGTCTAAAAGGATTAGGAAATAGGGGGAAGGGAAGAATACAAAACTCTTGCCTACCAGAAAATGGTATTGGCGATACAAATGTAAGCATTCAGCAGTTCATTAAGTCATTATTTTGGCAGGAGGAATTAATCTCCAAGTAGAATTAAAAGTTATTAATAAAAAGATCATCAGCTAACCGAAGTCAAGTTATTACTTTCAAAAGCTGAATGCTAATAGCTAAATGCTTATGTACAAATAGATTGAAAAATTGAAATCAAACCAGCAGAAATAGCAATTGGTCTAGATGTAGAAATTAAATATTTTTTGGCTGATAGTACAGGTAATACTATCCAAAATATTCACTTCTATAGAAAGTCAGAAAAACACTTCAGTAGAGGAAATTATCAGAAGTCTAAGAAGCACAGACGATGCAGATATTGATTACCTTAAATATTCTTTCATATTTTTATCATATACTTTTCTTTATCTGTTACCTCCTCTGTGCTGAATTAGTCAAGCTAATCTAGAATATTTGACTCTCATAAAATTAAATATTAATTAGCTTTGGGCACAAAATTAAAATATACTAAATCTTTGACTGATGGGATTTTTTATTACAGATAATTTAGGTGATATTGTTGAAATTAATCAAAAAGCAAAACAGATTTTTGGCTGGTTATGGGAAGAAAGTGAGTCACTCAAAGCTACAAAATTAAACTGGAAAATAATTAGAAATGATGGCATAGATATGCCAAAAAATGAGTATCCTTGGGTGGTTGCCTCCAGAGAAAAACGGACTGTTGAAAATTTAGAAATGGGAGTAACTAAAGATTTTCAAGAAGTTATTTGGCTAAGTGTAACATCTACTGCTATATCAAGTTTCACGGATAGAATTTTCACAGCTTATGTGGATATAACAAAATGGAAAAAAGTTGAAAAAAAATTACAAAATTCAGAGATAAAGTACCGTGCATTAATGCAAGATGCTGGTGAAGCAATTTTAATTGCAAATTTACAGGGTAAGATTATAGAAGCTAATTATAAAGCTACAGAAATATTAGGTTATCAGAGAGAAGAACTTGTGCAAATGCACACTAACCAAATTCATCCACCAGAAGCACAGCAAAAAGTAATAACAGCAATACTTGAAACAGCAAAAAAAGGTAAAAAATTCATCCCAAATATTTTGGCTTTGAGAAAAGATGGGAATTGGTTTTGGGTGAATATTATCTATAAAATTATTCAGTTAGATCAAGATGAAAAATTGTATCAAGTAATTTTACAAGATATTACTCCATACGTTATAAATGAAACAGCATTGAGAGATAGTGAAGAAAGATTTCGTGCTATTTTTGAACAATCTGTACTGGGAATATTTTTGGCTACCTTATCAGGAGAAATTTTCCGTATTAATCAAGCATTTACAGATATTTTAGGTTATAGCCATGCGGACTTATCAAATTGTAATTTTGTGGATATTCTTGAGCCTGAGCAAAGGCAAGATTATGAAATTAATTTACGATCTATTATTGGTGAAAAAATACTAAATTTTGCAACTGAAAACCGTTTGATTAACAAAAATGGTAGGTTTATTTGGTCATCTTTAACTGTATCTTTAATCAAAATTTCTGAAGAAAAAAAATACTTAATTGGCTTGATTGAAAATATTAGTCAACGTAAACAAATAGAATTGGATTTGAAAAAAAGTGAAGAACGTTGGCAATTAGCATTGCGTGGTAATAATGATGGAATATGGGATTGTAATATCACAACTAATGAATGCTTTTATTCACCGCGTTGCCAAGAAATTTTAGGTTATACAGAAACTGATATTTTTCATCACCTAGATGATTGGAAAAATCGTATGCATCCTGATGATATTAATTTGGTTACAGAGTCACTTCAACAACATCTTACTGGGCAAAAACCTTACTTTATTGCTGAGTATCGTATCCGGTGTAAAGATAATACATATAAATGGATTTTAGATAGGGGTCAAGCAGTTTGGGATGAAGCAGGAAACCCATTGCGAATAGTTGGTTCCCATACTGATATTACAGAACGTAAAAAGGCAGAAGAATCTCTACGCAGACAGACTCAACAAGAACAATTAATTCGTAAAATAATAGAGCGAATTCGCCAGTCTTTAAACTTATCAGAAATTCTCCAAACTACTGTAGATGAAGTGCGGAATATTTTACAGGTGAAGGGAGTAATTATTCAACGCAAAATCTCAGATAAGTTGGTTATTGTTCTAGCAGAATCTTTAGCTATAGGGAAACCCTCAATGTTAGATTGGCAGATTAATGATTATATAATTACAACTCAGGAATTTAGACAAGAGAAAAAAACTGAGCAAGTAATAGTAATAGAAGATATTGAAGAATCCAAGAGGAGACTATGTTCTAATTATTTGTTAGATTTTTTTGATATTAAAGCTTGCTTAATAATGCCAATTTTTATCCAAAAATCAACAATTAATCATAGTCAAAAAATAAGTTTGTTTCCCAGGGAGCAATCTACTTCTGATGACCCACTTTGGGGAATATTAGTTGCTCATCATTTTAGTAATCAACGACAGTGGCAAGAATGGGAAATAAATTTACTAGAACAATTAAGAATACAGTTAGAAATTGCAATTCAACAATCAAAACTTTATCAGCAACTACAAAATTCTAATGAAAAATTATATCAACTTGCTACATTAGATGGCTTAACTCAAATAGCTAACCGACGTTACTTTAACGAATATTTAGAACAGGAATGGTTACGGATGGCACGAGAGAAAAAACCATTGTCGTTAATTATGTGCGATATAGACTTCTTTAAAAAATATAATGATACTTATGGGCATCAAAAAGGTGATGAATGTCTTCAGCGAGTAGCAAAGACTATCTCAGCGGTAGTAAAACGTCCTGCTGATTTAGTAGCTCGTTATGGTGGCGAAGAATTAGCTGTTATTTTACCTAATACTAATTTAGAAGGAGCAATTTATATTGCCAAAATAATTCGTCAAGCAATATATAACTTAGAAATTCCCCATCAGAGCGCACCAATATATAAACAAGTTACTATGAGCTTAGGAGTTTCTAGTATTATACCATTTCCTGAAGCTACTTCTAAAAGTTTAATTGCTGGAGCGGATCAAGCACTTTATCAAGCAAAAGAAAAAGGTAGAAATCAGGTACTTTCCTATGTTGGTGATATAATTATTTCTTAGTATAATTTCCCTTGATTAGGGATTCGATAATTAATTGATAATGGATAATGAAAACTCTCTTCTTATATCAATTCTCAATTCTCAATTATCTATTGGTAAAAAATATTTATAGTAATCCTATTTTAGTTGTGGTATTTTGGTGGTAGGAGCGAATTGCCATTCACCCCAGCAGGAGTTAGGAGTCAGAATTTATATAAATTTGATAAATGTTTATTACAAATGATAGAAGCAAGGAAGAGGGAGTAAGGAAGAAGGAAGAAGGAATAAATAGGGTTTGCTGAAAAAGTCTTTTTTAATGAGTGGGGGAGTAGGGAAGTAGGGGAGTAACTTTTTTTGCTCAACTATGCGCCAAAAATGCTCTCCTTTGTGAGCATAAATAGCTTAAAACTAGCTAATTTTTCCATACCTAAAAAAACTAAAACCTTTATCTGTAAATATTTTGATATTTAATCAGCAAGCCTTAAATATTGAATAAAAGAGGTAAAATAATAGATATAGCTGTCTAGAATGAATTTCAGTAGCTATCTTTAACTATCTCCGATACAGATTAACTTGGTTGTGCATCAGCAAAGTGTGGGATAAGTCGCGTATGGCTGGCCAATCTAATCTAAAAGCTCTGGGATATAAAGGTTGACCAACCAAAAAGTTAGGACAGGTGGCTGACACTTCCCAATAAAGATACACCCTACAATTATTCCTCCTTGCTGGAAGGGAAGTCTCCCCACACTTCCCACACTTCCCACACTCCCCACACTTCCTTGACGCACTACCATTAACTTTTTGTAGCATTCTTTTTTCAAAATGGTATTACTCATGCTTTCAATTGAATTTAACTATTATAAAACTTGTTACAACATAAGCGCGGACTGCTATATTCTGCATGAATTTGGTTAAATAGTAGGGATTATACCTATCCTAAACAAGTTAATAAATTAGCCATATTTGATAACAATTAAAACTTATGAAAATCAATATCCTATACAAACTCAAAGTTAGGCTTTTAAAGTCATTAGAAAAACTTAAACCCATAGATATATTAATAATATTTATCAGCTTATTTGGATTTTGGGCAGTATTTGATTTGTCAACCAATATCTTAGCGGAAATTTTATGGTTTCAAGAACTAAATTATTTGCCTGTCTTAATCACGAAATTGCAAACAGAAACTTTAATTTGGATAATTACCTTTTTAATTACAGCAGGCTTTTTTTTAGCAAATCTCAGATTAGCCAGTATATTTAAGGATTCAAAAGGCGAGGTGAATAATGCAATATCTGAAGAAATAATGCTTATTCCTCCAGTTACTATGCCGTCAAGTAAATTGCGTATTGAACCCTCACTAAGACTACGTTGGTTGTTATGTTTTATATTCGGATTAATTCTATTAATAGGATTAATTCTAACTCATTATATTGGAGTATTTACTAATTACTGGCATCCCGATCTAACAGTTGCTAAAGTATCCCCACAAATCCCATCAGAATTGACCATAGAATCAATTTGGCAAATACTCACCTCAATACCATCTAACTCATGGTTATTAGGATTATTTATCCTGTTATTTTTTGCTGTGATTATTAATCCTATATTCTGGTTAAGCGGATTTGCTATATTGCTTAGTTTAGTTTTGAGTTTTATTCTTTCCAATCATTGGGGAAATATATTACAACTCTTGAATGCCACTCCCTTTAATAAAAGTGAAGATTTATTTCATATAGATATCAGCTTTTATGTTTTTCAACTTCCTATTTTACAACTATTAAAATTTTGGTTGAGCGGATTATTCTTATACGGATTAGCTGCTTGCACAGTTATATATTTCTTGTCAGGTAAAAGTTTAAGTAAAGGCAACTTTTATCAATTTTCTCAACAACAACAACGACATCTTCATGCTTTAGGTGGAGGTTTTATTTTAACCGTAGCATTTAGTTACTTTATAGCTTGTTTTGAATTACTTTACTCTCCACGCGGTGTAATCTATGGTGCTGGTTATACCGATATAAAAGTTCAGTTTCCTGTGTATGTATTTTTAGCAGTTTTAGCATTATTAATTGCATTTTTTCTATTTTGGCAAGCAATTTTTTCAGTCAAAACCATTCAGCCTTATATTGAAGCAACTCTATGGTTTCTACGTTTAGGTCGCAAGAGGAAAAGACATAAAAAAGTTAGCGCCAAATTATTTGCTAATAGCTATTCATTAAGAGTTATATTAACATGGTATTTAACAATAGCAGTAGTAGCTAGTTGGCTAATACCAGAAATTGTACAAATAGCAATCGTACAACCGAATGAGATAGAACGAGAAATTCCTTATATTAAACGTAGTATTAAATTTACAAAAGAAGCTTATGTTGACGTAGATAAATTAGAAGTAAAACTTTTCGACCCCGACAATAAACTTACCTATACTGACTTAATTAATAATCAATTAATTATTGATAATATTCGCCTTTGGGATACAAGACCAATTTTACAAACAAATCGGCAATTACAACAAATTCGACCTTACTATGAATTTCTAAATGCCGATATTGACCGTTATACATTTCTGAAACAAAAGTCACAAAGAACAAAAAATAACCCTACTGAAAAACAACAAGTAATCATCGCAGCTAGAGAACTAAACTATGAATCTGTACCTGAACCAGCACAAACTTGGGTAAACGAACATTTAGTTTATACTCATGGTTATGGTTTTACTATTTCTCCAGTTAATCAAGTTGAAAATAGTGGATTGCCAGAATATTTTGTTAAAAATATCGGACCAGATCCAACTATTGAAAAGAATAGCACTTTAGAAGTATTAGACAGAATTAGATACAGCATTCCTATCGGTAAACCGAGAATTTATTATGGAGAACTTACTAAGACTAATGTCATTACTTCCACCGCAGAAAAAGATAGAGAATTAGATTATCCTAGTGGAGAAGCAAACTCCTATAATACTTATGATGGAAGTGGAGGAATTGTTATTGGTAAAGGGTGGCAAAGATGGATATTTGCTAAATATTTGAACAACTGGAGAATGTTATTAACTGACGAATTTACACCCGAAACAAAACTCTTATATCGTCGCAATATTAATGCTAGAGTCCGAGCAGTCGCTCCATTTCTACGCTATGATAATGACCCTTATTTAGTCGTAGCTAATCCTAACTTTGGAAACCAAAATATTACTGAAACAAATCCTAACTATCTCTACTGGATGATTGATGCTTATACTACCACTAATCACTACCCTTATTCTGACCCAGAAAATAATGAATTTAATTATATTCGTAACTCAGTAAAAGTTGTAATTGATGCTTACAATGGCTCAGTCAAATTCTATGTTGCCGATCCAAAAGATCCTATTATTAGAACCTGGAAAAAAGTCTTTCCAGATATGTTTACTCCTATAGCAGAAATGCCAAAAAGTATTCGTACTCATATCCGCTATCCCCTGGATTTATTTCAAGTACAATCTGAAGTATTAGCAACTTATCACATGGATGACCCCCGTGTATTTTATAATCGAGAAGATTTGTGGCGGGTTCCTATTGAGATTTATGGTAGTCAACAACAAAATGTAGAACCTTATTATCTAATTACAAAATTACCAGAAGAAACTTTAGAAGAATTTATTTTACTTCTACCTTATACTCCAGCAAGTCGTAATAATTTAATCGCTTGGTTAGCTGCTAGATCGGATGGGGAAAATTATGGTAAGTTACTGTTATATCAATTCCCTAAAGAACGATTAATATATGGTCCTGAACAAATTGAAGCTTTGATTAATCAAGACCCAGAAATATCCCAGCAAATTTCTCTTTGGAATCGTGAAGGTTCAAAAGCAATTCAAGGAAATTTATTAGTTATTCCTATTAATAAATCTCTGCTTTATGTTGAACCTATTTATTTAGAAGCAGAGCAAAATAGTTTGCCTACTTTAGCAAGAGTAATTATTTCTTATGAAAATAGAATTGTGATGAAGTCTACTCTTGATGAAGCACTTCGAGAAGTTTTTCAAGTTAATTAAGGAAGAAGGGAGAGTTCATTAATTGATAATTGATAATTGATAATTGATAATTGATAATTACCTCTCCCTAAAAGGGAGAGGATTGACACTAATCAGGAAAAAATTTATTTTTTTTCCCTTGAAAGGGGAGGCAAAGGGTGCTCAATTATTTAATTAATAATTATTAATTATTAATTACCCGGTAAGAAGGAATAAGTTAAATTTCTATGTAAACTAATAACTAAATAACTAATAACTTAATATAGCAATATAGGTGGCAATATTTGATCGTAGGGGTTTGGTTTCCAAATCCCTTATTCTTTTGGGTTTGGATACTAAACCCCTACAGTATTTTATATTAAATATTGATTTTAGGGCTAGAGCCAAACTACGAGCTAAATAATAAACAAAAGTTTAGTATTTGTCTGGTTAAACTGATAACTGATAACTGAAAAAAGGGGGTTGACAAAAGAAAACTTGACATAGTATTATACTTATAATGGAGAAGGTGCGCTCATATATACTCAAATCAATTAAGCCAAAAAAGCAATATTTCCCTAACTTAACAGCAAAATTAAATTACAAGGGCAAGGAAAACTGTGAAATAAGGCTAGGCAATATTAGGAGAAAGTCTGATAAATGAAAAGTAAAGCATTCAGCATTCAGCGATAAGCTTATAGCCTTTGTCGGAATAATTAGTATGAAGAGATTTCCGAGAAAAGAAGCGATCGCCCTAATTATGGGTAGACTAAAAATTAGTGAGAATAATTCTGTTGTTTGTAGTTTGACTCTAGCCCCTTAAATATTGATTTGATGGCTCGAACTACTACGAAAAGCTAAACACTGATAACTGAATAACTGAAAAAAGGGGGTTGACAAAAGAAAACTTGACATAGTATTATACTTATAATGGAGAAGGTGCGCTCATATATACTCAAATCAATTAAGCCAAAAAAGCAATATTTCCCTAACTTAACAGCAAAATTAAATTCCACAAATAGGAAAACTGTGAAACAAGGCTAGGTAGTATATTTTCATAATTGAAAAAATTATGCAGTCTGGAAAAATCCTGAGACAACGCTACAAAATTATCCACTCGCTCGGAAGTGGAGGTTTCGGGGATACCTACTTAGCTGAAGACTTAGACTTACCAGGAAAACCGAAATGTGTAGTAAAACATCTATCACCTAAAATTCCAGACCCAGGAGTTTTGACTATTGCTCAAAGGTTGTTTGAGAGAGAAGCAGAAACCTTATACAAATTAGGGCAAGACTCAGACCAAATACCAAAATTATTTGCTCATTTCCAGGAAGGAAGAGAATTTTACCTAGTACAAGAATATATAGAAGGGCAAGATATTAGTCAGGAACTTACGCCGGGGAAAAAATTAAGCGAGTCTTATACCATCGCCTTACTCAAAGGAATATTATCAGCATTAGAAACAGCTCATCAAAATAATATAATTCACCGAGACATCAAACCCCAAAACTTGATGCGTCGGAAGTCAGATAAGAAAATAGTATTGATAGACTTTGGCGCAGTAAAAGAAATAAGTGTATTAACTACAGCTAACCAACAAGGAACAACAAGTTTAACTGTAGCAGTCGGAACACCTGGGTATATGCCAAGCGAACAAGGTATCGGCAAACCAAGATTAAGTAGCGATATCTATGCAGTAGGAATGGTAGGAATAAAAGCACTCAGAGGAAAAGAACCACAAAACTTACCAACAGACCCAGATACAGGAAATATAATCTGGCGAAACCAAGCACAAGTAAGTAACAGCCTGGCAAATATATTAGATAAGATGGTGCGGGAGTATTTTAGAGAACGTTATAAAAATGCCACAGAAGTATTAGAAGCATTAAATATTCAAACTCCACCACAACCAACACCAGCACCCACACCACAACCAACGCCACAACCAACAATTCTATCTCTACCTAAAACTCAAACCCAAACCCAACCTAATAAAACCAGAAGAAAAATATTGATCTTAGGAGGTTTAGCAGGAAGTGGGTTTGTCGCAGCAATGTTAACTAAAGATTTGTGGGGTGGGTTTTTATTTGTAAAAACAAAAACATACTTATCTACTTCGACTTCGACTCATAAATTTGAGACAGTCAAAGTTAACGCAAAAGGAGAAATAATTAATCGTTCTCAAGGTCAAGCAGAGGTGATGATAGAAAACTTAGATGATGGAGTTACCCTAGCAATGGTAAAAATTCCCCCAGGTAGATTTCTCATGGGGTCTCCAAAGACGGAAGTAGGAAGAACGGATAGTGAAAGTCCACAACATTATGTAGACGTGCCAGAATTTTTTATGGGAAAGTATCCAGTCACTCAAGCACAATGGCAAGCAGTTATGGGAAATAATCCTTCTAGGTTTAAAGGTTTCTTTAAAGGAGCAAACCGTCCTGTAGAAAAAGTAAGTTGGAACGACGCGACAGAATTTTGTCAGAAACTCTCACAAATAACAGGTAAAAAATATAGTTTACCCAGTGAGAGTCAGTGGGAATATGCGCGCCCGTGCAGGAACAACAACACCATTTTATTTTGGCGAAACTATAACGTCTGAGTTAGTTAACTATCGCGGCAGTTATACTTATGCTGATGAACCGAAAGGAAAATTTCGAGAAGAAACAACAGATGTGGGAATTTTTCCACCCAATGCTTTTGGTTTGTACGATATGCACGGCAATGTCTGGGAATGGTGTGCTGATGATGGGCATAATAATTATATTGGAGCGCCTACAGATGGAAGTGTTTGGTTAGATGGAAATAAGAATTATTCTTGGCTGCGGGGCGGTTCCTGGGTCAACCATCCTGATCTATGCCGTTCGGCGTATCGCAACGGCATCGTTAGGCGCGACGTCTTCAGCAGCGCTTTTGGTTTTCGTGTAGTATGCGATGGCGGGAGAACTCTTTAACCCTTTTCTCTTTTCCCCTTTTGCCCTTTTCCCTCTTTTTCTTTTCTCTTTCTATCCCACGAAGCGGGGAAAATTTTTTTTCCGAGTGGGAGAAGTTTTTTCAGTTATCAGTTATCAGTTATCATTTTATCGCTCAAATTCTGAGAAAAAACATTTTCTGAAGCATCCCGCAGAAAAAGTCAGAGGAGAGCATCTGCATTTTGTGGAGCTACAAAAAAAATCGCCGCTGAAAAGATTTACCCCTTGCGTCGGCAAAAAATTCATGGTACAATTTAATCATTGGGAGTCGTTCGTACCTACGCATGACTTTTTATTCAACCAAGAAACATCGCCAGATCAGTTATCAGTTTTGCGTATAGAAAAATAGTTAATACATTTCCTGAAGTACCCCACCAAAGGAGATGAATAGTGGAATTTTTCTTCTATTGCGTATAGAGCAACAGTTAATACATTTTATAAAGCACTCCGCTATCAGTTATCATTTTATCGCTCAAATTCTGAGAAAAAAATCATTTACTGAAGCATCCCACAGAAAAAGTCAGAGGAGAGCATCTGCATTTTGTGGAGCTACAAAAAAAATCGCCGCTGAAAAGATTTACCCCTTGCGTCGGCAAAAAATTCATGGTACAATTTAATCATTGGGAGTCGTTCGTACCTACGCATGACTTTTTATTCAACCAGCAAGCCAAACATAGCCAGACCAGTTATCAGTTATCAGTTTTGCGTATAGAGCAATAGTCGATACATTTTATGAAGCACCCCGATAGAAGAGATGAATATTGGAATTTTTCTACTATTGCTCTATACGCAACAGTAAATACATTTTATCAAGCACTCCGGTAGAAGAGATGAGTAGTAAAAAATTCCCACTATTGCTATATACGCAACAGTAAATACATTTTATCAAGCACTCCGCCAGAGGAGATGAATAGTGGAATTTTTCTTCTATTGCCTATAGAGAAATAGTCAATACATTTTCTTAAGCTCTCAGTCAGAGGAGACGAATATTGGAATTTTTCTACTATTGCTCTATACGCAACAGTCAATACATTTTATGAAGCACTCGCCAGAGGAATAGTCAATACATTTCCTGGAGCACCCCGGTAGAAGAGATGAATAGTGAAAAATTCTCACTATTGCTATATACGCAACAGTTAATACATTTTATAAAGCACTCCGATAGAAGAGATGAATATTGGAATTTTTCTACTATTGCTCTATACGCAACAGTCAATACATTTTATGGAGCTCCCAGGATAGAGGAGATGAGGAGTGAAAAATTCCCACTATTGCTCTATCCGCAATAGTCAATACATTTTATGAAGCACTCCACCAGAGGAGATGAATAGTCAAATTTTCCCAAAGATGAACCGATGAGAGAATCTGCATTTTGAGTAGCTCGCAGATTTTTTCGGCGACGAAAAGAAATTCCCCTTGCGTCGGCAAAAAAATAATGGTACAATTTAATCAATGGGGTCCTTCGTACCTACGCATGATTTTTTATTCAACTAAAAACAAATTCTAGATTAAATTCTAAGGTGTCGCCGAAGTGACAGTAACATTACATCAATTTAGATAAAATCAAAAATAGATCGAAATATTAACTAAAAATGAAAGTCGAAGAAGGATTGGAAGTTCTGGAGACAGTTCTACCTCCAGGCTCCTTAAACGCTGTAAAAAGAATGGTATTTTCTCAAGCATGGGAAGGTAAAGCTTATGGTGAAATTGCCGAGCAAGCAGGTTACGACCCAGACTACATCAAAGGAGTAGCTGCCAGCTTATGGCAAAGTCTTTCTAATGTCTTAAAAGAAAAAGTAACCAAGAAAAACTTTCGCGCTCTGCTGAGACAAAAATTTGACACTCAGAAATCATATCTTGCCCAAACCGAGCCAAATATTCAACAGCAAATATTCCAACCTTCTACAGAAACAAACAAAACACTCTCTAAACCAAAAATTGATTGGGGAGAAGCCATAGACGTTTCCGTTTTTTACGGACGCTCCCAAGAACTAAACCAACTCCAACAATATATTATCACAGATAGTTGTCGCTTAATAGCCCTACTTGGTATGGGTGGCATTGGTAAAACAGCATTAGCAGCAAAAGTCGCCCAACAACTACAGAATAAATTTGACTATATAATATGGCGATCGCTCCGCCACTCTCCTCCACTAGAAACAATTTTGAGGGAACTTATCTCATTTTTCTCTGACCAGGAATGTACCCAAGGAGAACTAAACAAACTAATTGAATACTTACGCCATTCACGTTGCCTGATAATTTTAGATAGTGTCGAAACAATATTAAAACCTGGATGTACAGGTCATTATCGTTCTGGCTACGAAAACTATAGTCAACTATTTCAGTTAATTAGCCAAACATCCCACTCTAGCTGCCTCATTCTCACCAGTCGAGAAAAACCCCCAGAAGTAGCAGCATTTGAAAGTATAGATACAACAGTACGATCGCTACAAATATTTGGTTCAAAAGAAATAACCAAAACCTTACTACAAACAAAAGAAATATCAGGCACAGAAGCACAAAAACAACAACTCAGTCAACATTATAGTAATAACCCCCTAGCATTAAAAATAGTCATCACCTCCATCAAAGACCTATTCGACGGAGACCTAACAGAATTTCTCCAACATAATACTGCCACCTTTAATGGAATTCGCCGACTCCTCAACCAACACTTTGAGCGTCTCTCAGAAATAGAAAAAAAAATCATGGTTTGGTTGGCAGTTAACCAAGACTGGACTAATGTACAAAAATTAGAAATGGATATTCTGCCAGCCATTTCCAAAGTTAATCTACTAGAAAGTTTAGAAGCTCTCATCTGGCGCTCCATAGTCAAGAAAAAATTAAGTATGTACACAGTAGAACCTCTAATAATGGAGTATGTTCTTAACTACTTAATTGAAGAAATTGTTACTGAATTAACTACTACTAACTTAAATTTATTTCTTAGTCATTCCTTAATTATAACCACTGGCAAACGCTCTATTAAAGAACAACAAAATCAGCTAATTATCGAACCTATTGCCAGACAACTAAATAAAATATTTAGTTCTACTCAAGCGCTAGAACAACAATTATTATTAATTTTAAATAAACTACAAGCTGACGAAACTGCCGTATGTAGTTATGGTATAGAAAATCTGATAAATCTCTGTATGAAACTAGAGATTGATTTAATGATAGGCGACCTTTATTCTCACAAAATGGAATGTCGTCAATCTGCCCATAACTATTCCCAAAAAGCTATTGAAGTATTAACTAAAACTCACCAGAAAAACTCAGAATTTTGTGCATTAGTTCCTGGGAAAATTTGTCCTGCTAGTAAAAATAATCAACATAAATGCCACGAAAATAACGAGTCACAATTAGTAGATAATCACTCCTGTATTTGTCCTACTAATTTTGGAGATTTATCTGAGCATAATTATCAAGAATCACAACAGCAAAAACTAGATAGAAATATTTTAGATATAGATAGCCCAATGTTGTTAGAGAAAATGCAAATATCATCTAATGTTGATATTTCTGTTATAGCTTCTAGTCCGAATAAAGAGTTTTTAGCGATCGCCGATCTATCGGGAAATATTCGTCTCTTGTCGATGGTGAATCCTAAAGTGGATATAGTTCTTAAAGGTCATACTCAAGAAATACATTCTATTGTTTGGAGTCCAGATGGAAATCTTTTAGCAACTGGAAGTGACGATTTAACAATAAGATTATGGGATATTAATACAGGTAAATGTCTACAAATTTTTAGTGAACATACAGCTCGAATTTATGCTTTAATTTGGAGCCAAAATAGTCAAACTATTATTAGTAAAAGCGAAGATGAAACTATTAAGCTCTGGGATATTTTTACTGGTAAATGTTTACATACTTGGTCAGCAGAAAATTTTATTCAATCTTTTACCGATTTAGATTTATCACCAGCTAATACTTCTGAATTTTTAGCTCCTACTTTTTATGAGGTAGAATGTCATGTTAATCTAAAGATGAATAGTTTAAGTTTTGTTGGGTTTGCAGATTCGGAATTAAATTCTGACTCCTTAGTATCTTTTATCTTTGCATATAAAACCTAGGGAAATTATTTGATTTTTTTGGCGTTGGTGAATGATTGTATGATTTTTAGGAGTTAGGAGTCAGGAGTCAGGAGTTAGGAGTTAGGAGTTAGGAGTTAAAACAGTTTTTTTCCTTACTATTAATATTACAACCATAAGAATTTCATACCTTATTTCACCGAATAATTAATAATTAATAATTAATAGTTAATAATTAATAATTAATAATTAATAGTTGATAGTCAATTAATTATTCATTCAAAAATTCACGCCTTGAAGCCTCCCCTTAGATAGGGGATAAATCAAAAAAATTCCTTTTAGTCAATCCCCTTCTTTTAAGAAGGGGTAATTATTAATTATTAATTATTAATTGTTCATTGTGTTTTTTGCTGAACAATGCCATTTTTTTTTCATAACTTCAGGACACATTAAAAATACAAGTATAAATCAAGTATAAATTATATAACTTTGGGCAGTTTAGTTCTTTTCTTTTTTAGCAACAATGATTAAATTAAAGCTCACTCCCCATCTGTCGCGTCACTTAAGTAGGGCTTGCTGATTAAATCTAAAAGCATTAAAAGATAAAGGTTTTAGCCTTTTTAAATCGCGAAAAAGTACCTGGTTTTGAGCAGCTTGATGGTCAAAAAGTGAGGATGAAAGGTTGACACGAAGCAGAAAAATCAAGGGATGATTCTTCCTTCTGCCTCCTCGCTCCGATACCCATTCCTCCCGACTCCTACCCTCACCCATAAGACTTGTTCAGCAAGCCCTAAGTATTCCATTTCCCATCTATGTTTCGTAGGGTTTTGGTTTCCAAATCCCTCTTTCACTTGGGTTTGGAGACCAAACCCCTACGATAAAATTTTACAACCTATCTAACCTATCTAGCATTTCTATAGTTATATAGTTATATAGTTATAGAGATTTTTCGACAAGAAACACAGTCGGTCAATTTCAGCATAAAACCAATGATTTTATTGAATCATAAATCTCTCAACTAACCTCATAAACCAAGGAGTTAAAATTAACATTAGGCTCTCTTGAGTTCTGAATTTTTATGATTATTGAGTAGGCAATTCTGAGCCAATTTCATTGTACTATTAAACATCAGGTCTAGACTTATTAAATTTTGTCAAATATTTACTATCTCTTTTGTACAAATAAAGCAAGATATTTGACATTATTTGACTACATAAGACTATATTTATGTACAACGTTTATTATATCAAATTTAATATTATAACTAAACATTTTGGTATTTTTGTTTAACAATCCAATCAAGAATTAAACGATTAACTATTTCGGGACATTCATCATGGGCACAATGACCAGCATTATCTAATTCTATAAATTCTAAACGGGGATTAAGTTGGGTAAACTGACTTGGATTGGCAAATTTTGGAGGAATTAATAAATCTTGCTTGCCCCAAATTAATAAAATAGGAACTTCCAGGGTAGGGAGTACAGCTTTTACACTAGGACCTAACTTAGTGCTACCCATAATCTTGAATATAATACAAAAAGCACGAGCTGCCCCCCTATCTCTCGGCGGCCCTGTTAATATCTCCACCAATTCTTCTGTAATTAGATCGGGATTACTATAGGCAAGCTTAACCCAGCGACGAATAATTGAAGGTCTACGAACGATAAAAAACACAGCCCTTAATAATAGTGGGGAAGCAACAATATTTTGAATCAACTCAACAGTAGGTAAAAACTTAGGTGGAATTGCTTCAGCTTGAGCAGCAGGATCTGGTAAATTAATCATTATTAGACCCACAACCATATCTGGATAAGTAGCACTAGCAATTAGGGAAATTAAAGAACCAGTCGAATTACCCACTAATATTACTGGTACTTGAATAAAAGTTTGCCAAAATTCGTATACCTGCTCTACCCAAAAACTACTATCGTAGTTGGCGATCGCTTTTTCTGAAGCACCAAAACCCAATAAATCTAAGGCATAGACCGTATGCTGTTGAGCTAAGACATGGATATTGTGTCGCCAATGGCCTATTGATGCTCCAAAACCATGTAAAAGTAGTATAGGAGGGTTTCCTGATTTATGGCCTGCCAAAGTTTCGTGATTATTTTGGCATCGACAATAAGTGTAGCGAGTTTGCCATCCTCGCCATACCCACTCTCGTTGATTACCTATTTTTTTTTGCCAGTAGCTAGTAGTTTCACTCACTATACATTCATATTTCTAAATATTAAGATTTCTGGCGTTGCTAATTTGAGTTATGAAACTCCATTGGGTCAGAGATAGTTAAGAGTCCATTGCTTTGGACGTAAAATTATACCTATTTTCATAGAAATTTTAGTCTAGGCTAGGAACTACATTTAATCCTTGTGTTGTAATATTATTGCTAATTAAATTCATTACCACTCCCAGTCTAAATAGTTTTAACTACCAAGTTATTAGACATACTACCCTACAATAAGCATTGTACTTGATTTTATTTAGCCTAAGGGTAATTTGTTCAAGTTATTTTAGACTAATCCTAAACCTTATAGGTTACCAACCATGCTAGCTCGTTATTTGTAACATTCTTTTTTCAAGCATGGTATCACTTACTTTGAGTGTAAGGGCTAACTATAGAAATCCGCCCATAGGTCGCGGGTAATCAAAAAGTAGATCAAAAACTTGAAACTCCCGCCAGTTAAGTCTTCCCTGTTCCCTGTTCCCTAAAAGCGGTAAGATTTTTATACACAAATAAAATCGGACTGCTATACTTAAGCCAAATAATTGGACAAAGCTTGACATAAATAATCTACAGATAAGATAATATAAATCTTGAAAAATTTTAAAAGTTTGCTACAATAATTTAAAGTCAAAACTAAAGCTAATTTAATTTAAGGCTTGAAATCCAGTATAAAACTCTTAGATACTAATAGTATTAAGTTTACTGCCAAAAGGTAGTTAAGCAAATCTATGAAACCTAAATTAAGGTTCTGAAAATAGTCGAATAGAGTAGCAAAGTTTTCACAACAATCAAAGGCCATAGTTGGTGTACTTTCCACTAAACTTAAGCCTTGGTATAAAAGAACTTACAGACTTCGGTCAGTGGTTCTCCCTGAAGCGAAGCTAGCCTCCAAAACTAAAACTCTAGTTTGGGTAAGTTCAGTAGAAGCATGAAAGTCTCAATAATTAAATACCGTAGCCTAATTTGGTACGGATGTCCCTCTGAACAATAGTTTTAATAATCCTAATTAATGCCAATCGAAAAAAGAAATAATCGTAATCAGCCTCAAATTAATGAAAGTATTCGAGTTCCCAAAGTCAGAGCTATCAGTTCAGATGGCAAGCAATTGGGAATTATGGATACAAAAGAAGCGTTGCGTATGGCCGAGGAAAAAGAGCTTGATCTGGTTCTCATAAGTGATACAGCCGATCCACCGGTTTGTAAAATAATGGACCATGGTAAATACCTGTTTGAACAGAAAAAGAGAGCACAGGAAGCAAAAAAGAAGCAGCATAACGCAGAAGTCAAGGAAGTTAAGATGCGCTATAAAATTGAGGAGCATGACTATAATGTTCGGTTATCTCATGCAAAGCGCTTTCTTGAATCTGGTGATAAAGTTAAAGCTACTATTATGTTCCGAGGCCGAGAGATACAACATAGTAACCTTGCAGAAGAATTATTGCAGCGGATGGCAAAAGATTTAAAAGATTTAGCTGAGGTTCAACAAGCTCCCAAGAGAGAAGGACGCAGTATGATGATGTTGTTCTCTCCTAAAAAGTAAAGTTGGATACTCAAAGTATTTACAACTCTAACTAAACTATATTAATAGTATAAGAGAATACTAATTTTTTAGTAAGTAAAGCTATTGCAGAATAACGTAAATAATTGACCAGTCGGATCTATACTCTATTCCTGATATAGAATACTCATCCGTTTGATTCCTATAAAAAAACAAATTCTCCCCAGCCAAAATAAATACGATTGTCATTTAGTATAATTCTTGATCCACGCTTATAGTGGCATCTGAATCTACTTAATTATCCTCTGAAAATCCCTGAAACTTCCAGAAAAAAGGCTTGGCAAGAATACTGTTGAAATAGTCAATCAAATTCAGAATCTTCTGCTTGAGGTCTGAAATTGAAGATAAACTTTAGCAGGAGATTAAACTCCTGAGCAAACGAGAGAAACAAGACTCAATAATCCTGGACAACAAGACCCACTAATGATTTAGACTTATCATAACGTTGGTCAAAAATTCCCCCCTATCGGTCAGAGGGATTAGAGTTTAGCCAGTTAACGATGACAATGAGGTTTTAGTGTTCCCTCATTTTAAAAAACTCCCCACAGTCTCGGTAGAAATCTTCTCAACTATCCTTCTTTAAATGTCTTCTAGAGCTAGTTATCTTGGAGTAAAATTCCTAACAGGTCTTTCACATTGTTTCGCTTTTTCAAAGGCCACTGGTACGACTCGAAAGAATTTAGTTGTTGCTAGTGCGGAGTCTCATTGAGGATGTATTCCAGAATCTTCTACACTTTAGTTATTCAGTAAACTATATGGAACTGAGAAGTTTAAAAAGTTATACAGGACTAGGAGATAAACTGCTAATATCCCTCAATCTCCGTTATGAGGAAGTAGAGCGAACCTTACTAATGTTTGCGGTATATACTCTTACTTCTGCAGGATTAATTTGGTTAGAACTAAGTACAGTTAGTCTATTCTTAGACGAATATGGTGCTGACAAACTACCTTGGATATATATCGCTAGTGCTGGCATAGGTTCAGGTTTGGGCTTTGTCTATTCGTGGCTACAAAAAATCATGCCTCTGCGACGAGTAATAGTGGTAATTCTATTACTAATGGCAGTTCCATTATTCTTATTTAGGTTTGGAATTGGTATAGAAAATATCACGATAGCTGGTGAAAGTTTAGCTTTTCTTACTACCTTTATAATGTGGTTATGGGTAGAAGCTTGTTACTTGCTTAACGACTTAAATACTTCAATCACATCTAATCAGTTATTTAATATTAGAGAAATTAAGCGAACCTATCCAATAATTAGTAGTGGTTTTTTAGTAGCAGGAGTAATTAGTGGATTTTCTTTACCTTTAATACTATACTTCCTGCCTCTGAATAATGTCACAATAGTATCTGGTGTAATGGTAGTATTAGGTTCAGGAATACTATTATATTTATCAGAAAAATACCAACAATCTTTTCCTGATTCTAGCCGTTGGATACCAGAAGATGACGAAGAAGAATTTTCTACTCGCAAAATAAAAGGACCCCTACAAGGTTATATACTGCCATTAATCATATTCTTTGTGATGGCAGAAATTCTATATGTATTAATAGACTTTCAATTCTTTTATCAACTAGAATTGCAAAACCAATATACTGATGGAGCAAGTAAAATAGCAAGTTTCTTAGGTGTATTTGAGGGTATTTTGAGTAGTTGTCAAGTAGCAACTCAATGGTTTGCCTCCAGTCGTTTGGTAGAAAGAATAGGTGTTTTTGGTACAGCAATGATACTACCAGTAGGGGCAATAGCTTTAGGATTATTTTCTTTTACAGGTGCAATAACAGGATTATTTTCAGTATTTATAGGATTAGTAATTCTGAGATTTTTAGACGAGTTACTACACTATACATTAATCGAAACTACCGGACCTGTTTTATTCCAACCTCTACCAGAAAATATTCGTAGTGATGTTCAAACAATGGTAAATGGGGTAGCTGAACCATTTTCTACAGGCTTGAGTGGATTAATAATATTAGGAATTCTCTGGTTATGTAGATTAATATTAGACTCCAATCAAAGTGGGTTTCAAGACCAGCAAGGTCTAATATTTGTTATCGCCATAATTATATCTGGCTTCTTATGGTTGGGAGTGATATGGTTAATTAGAACCCAATATGTAGGCTTATTGGTAAGAAGCGCTGGCAAAGGAAGATTTGGTGTATTAGATGTAGATATGCGCGCTCTGAAACGCTCAGTAGTAGAAACTTTGGAAAAGGGAGTTTCAGAAGAAGATAAACGATCCTGTATTGAGCTACTAAGTCAAATAGACCAAAAAAATTTAGGCGAAATATTAGCCCCACTTTTACAGGTAATGTCACCCGCATTACAATGCCAAAGTCTCGAAGTGATGTTAAATCACCCTAACCCAGCTTATCTAAAACAAGTACAATCCCTAACCCAAAAATCAGTACCACCAGAAGTTCTAGCTTTGGCCTTACGCTACATCTGGCTCACAGAATCAGAACCAGATATTAGTCAGCTACGACCTTATTTACAATCTTCAGTAGACCCAGTAGTAAGAGGTACAGCAGCAGCTTTAATTATGCGTCGAGGAGACATAGAGCAAAAAGCTGAAGCTACTAATGTTTTACGCAGGATGATTACTTCTAAACTGGAAAAGGAAAGAGTGATGGGTGTTCGTGCTTTAGGAGAAGCAGATTATTTGCAAGGGTTACGATTGTACATTCCTAGTTTATTACAGGATGAATCGTTACGAGTGCGAAAGTATTGTATGGATGTAATTGCTTCTACTCATTTAGAAAGTTACTACCCCTCGCTGTTACGAGGTTTATCCTACAAATCAACCAGAGAATCTGCATTGCAAGCATTAGTAAGATTAGGTAATGACGCAATTCCAATGCTGGTAAAATTGGCGGATGATACTCACAAGTCAGATTTAGTAAGATTACAAGCTTGGACTGCTATTAGTGAAATTGGTACAATAGAAGCACTAGACTCTCTGGTAAATAGAATGATGACTACCTGGGGTACTACACGCCGTAATATTTTACGCAGATTGTTGAAAATGCCAGGAGAAGTTGGAATTGAAGGAGTTCTTGAACGAGTAGGTCGCAGTGGAGTTGAAATTTTAGTAGAGCAAGAGTTGATGTTTCTGGGGCAGATTTATGCGGGTATAGTAGACTTGTCTGGAGTGGATATTAACTCAACTACTTCCCACTCCGGTGCTTTAGAAGAAAGTAATGGAAAACTAACAACCGATTATACAGAAATATTACTACGGTCTCTAAAATTGTTGGAGTTAGATGCTATAGAACAGTGCTTTTTGTTAATGAAATTTCTTTATCCGTTCGGTTCTATCCAAGCAGCAGCTTTTAATATTAAGTCAGATTCCCGTTCAAATGTAGCCCGTGGTTTGGAGATTTTGGATAATACTGTAGATATTTCTTGTAAGCGTTCCTTGATTGATATTTTGGATCAAAACAGTTATCAGGAAAAATTAAATAGTTTATCTGAGATGGTTGTTTATCAACCAATGGCTCCTAGCGATCGCTTACGACACCTGCTAGATTTTCGTCATTTTCTTTCAGAGTGGGCTTTAGCTTGCTGTTTACAGATGGCTCGTGCTGCTCGTTGGAGTTTAACAGCAGAACAAACTTTAGTTTGTTTACGTCATCCTACTGGTTTTGTGCGGGAGGCAGCTCTAGCTTACTTGCGGATGGCATCTCAACGTGCATTGGTTGAATTATTGCCTAATTTGAGGAATGACCCAGACCCCTTGGTATCTTCTCAGGTAGAGCAAATGATTGTTGAGTTTGGTATTACTTAGCTTAAGTAGCTATCAGGTCTAGTAGTGGTCTGACAAACCTTGAATGGTATATTAGAAAAAAAATCGTTAATCCTTACCATAACTATAATTATAGGAGAAAATCTAATCCACAGTTTTAGCTGTGTCACGCAGGTAGTGCCGTGTCAAGCTTGAAAATATGGGTTAAAAACCTAACCCCCCTCGATAGGGGCAGGGGGAACGAGGTCTTCGCTCGTTGCTTGCTTCTAAACCACAATTTTAGTCTTGACACGCCAGTAGTAGACCGTTTCATATAAAATAGTGCGTTAGATTTCTTATTGTAGCTACAGGAAGTTATCTCTTGACATACTCCCGAAGTTGCCCTTACGGGAAAACGCGGGATTCTTCAGTCTGGGAAACCCTGACCGCTGTTTAGACAGAGGTGATGTCCTCCCCCTGCGTTTGACCTTAGAGTAACAAAATGTACCTAGCTTGTCAAGGACATATGAACAGCTTATGAAGGTATCCGAATCTTGGCCCTGGCTTTCCCATACGACGCTCCCCCACCGGAGAGCTTTGACTTCCCCGAAGGGAAGTTAAAATTTCCTATTGCAACATTTAAGTGGGTCTAGGAGGAAAATTTTACGACTCATCTCCTCTGTTGGGGTGCTTGAGCAAATGAATTAACTATTGCTCTATACGCAATAGAAGAGAAATTTCACATTCATCTCCTCTGCCGGGGTGCTTGAGCAAATGAATTAACTATTGCTCTATACGCAATAGAAGAGAAATTT
>NZ_JBNHEQ010000265.1:0-31181 GCF_050016015.1 Dapis hubbardiae BLCC-M172 | reverse complement strand
AAGTAACGCGGGTTGCCAAAGAAGTAGGAAGCGAAGGAGTATTAGGAGGTCAAGCGAAAGTAGAGGGAGTCGCGGGAACCTGGAAAGATTTAACGGATAATGTGAATGGTATGGCAGCTAACCTGACTTTACAGGTGAGAAATATTGCTGAAGTTGCAACTGCTGTTGCTCAGGGAGACTTAACTCAAAAAATTACTGTGGATGCTCAAGGGGAAATTCTGGAACTCAAGACTACCTTGAATAAAATGGTAGACCAACTTAATACCTTCTCATCAGAAGTAACGCGGGTTGCCAAAGAAGTAGTTGCAGGGCAATTAGGTGGTCAAGCTCAAGTACAAGATGTCAGGGGAGTTTGGAAAGATTTAACTGATAATGTTAATAGAATGGCAGCTAACCTCACCGAACAAGTGAAAAAAATTGCCCAAGTAGCGATCGCTGTTGCTAAGTCGTCTGAGGAAATGATGACGGAAAGTAAAACCATGAGTCAAGCATCTCAAGAAACCTCGACTCAAGCAGAGTCAGTTTCTAGTACCGCCGAACAAGTCAGCGCCAATGCTCAGTCAGTTGCTACTGGTGTAGAAGAAATGACTGCTAGTATCCGAGAAATTGCTAAAAATGCCACCAATGCTGCTCAAGTTGCCACAACTGCTGTAGAAACTGCCGAAACTACTAATGAAACCATTGGTAAATTAGGAGTTAGTAGTACAGAAATAGGTAAAGTGATTAAAGTCATTACATCTATTGCTCAACAAACCAACCTCCTCGCTCTCAATGCAACCATTGAAGCAGCAAGAGCGGGAGAAGCAGGAAAAGGTTTTGCGGTAGTTGCCAATGAAGTTAAAGAATTAGCAAAACAAACCGCCAGTGCAACCGAAGATATTAGTCAAAAAATCGAAGCTATCCAAGGAGATACCAAAGGAGCAGTAGAAGCGATCGGTCAAATTACTACTATTATTAATCAAATTAACGACATCCAAAATACGATCGCTTCAGCGGTAGAAGAGCAGACTGCCACTACCAACGAAATTGCTCGTAACGTTAACCAAGCAGCAGAAGGTTCATCAGGAATTGCGCGTAACATTACTAGCGTAGCACAAGCAGCGCAAAGTACCAATAATAGCGCAGCCAAAACCCAACAGTCTGCAACAGAGTTATCCAAAACAGCAGGCGACTTACAAGAATTAGTAAATCAGTTTAAATTTTAGAAACTGTAGGTTGGGTTAAGCGGCAGCGCAACCCAACAACAATAAACATAAAATCCGGTTTAATAGTCGTCCGCAGCGACGAAGCGGAAGCAATCTCCGCGCACTTCTGAGATTGCTATCCGTTCCGGAATGCTCCGCAAACCTTTCACTCCGTTCCAGTCGCAATGACGTAGGTATAGTAATTATCCGGATTTGATATTACGCAGAAACCGGGTTTGTTAGAGATAAATGTTAATATGGTGGGCATTTAATACAAACCCGGTTTCTATCTTTTTGACACCTATATGTAGAGACGTTCCATGGAACGTCCCTACTTTCCACCCTAGCACCTATTTATGGTTCAAACTATTCAATCTCAAGAAGTAACTCGACCTTATTTGATAGATAATTTCGGTTGACAATTAGTCAGAAACGAACAATTTTTTCGAGAATGGCAAGATAATTTGCCAGAGATTAGTGACTTAGAAAAAGAACTACTCAACCAAGTGCAGGAGGGATATTTTAACTTATTAGAAAACCCACCTTTTTTAGAAGATATTGTCAGAATGGCAATAGTCGATCCAATTTTATTTATCGGTAAATTCTTTCTCTATCCCTATCACATTCGTTCTGAAAAATCCATTAATTTAGAACTAGCAGATAAAGAAGTAATTATTAGAGGTCGAATAGATACTCTGGTTTTGAAAGAGCAACTATGGGTAATGATGATTGAGTCAAAAAGAGCCGAATTTTCTATAGAAGCTGGTCTGGCTCAATTATTAACTTATCTCTTAGCTAGTCCCCATCCTGAAGTTCCAAATTATGGCTTAATTGTTACAGGAGGGAGTTTAATTTTTGTCAAGCTAGTCAAAACAGAAATTCCTCAATATTCTACATCAAAAATATTTTCTATTCCCAATCCTGGTAACGAACTTTTTGATGTACTTCGCATCCTCAAACATTTAAGTGAAACGTAAGCATTCAGCTATTAGCAGTCAGCTCTCAGCAAAAGTTCCTGGTTTTCAGTTGAAAAGACTCAAAAAGTTGGCATTTTGGGCAAGAGTTGGGTAAAAAAATTCTCCCCCGCTCCCCTACTCCCCTACTCCCCTACTCCCTCTCCGCAACCGATAACAAATCGCCTTATCAAACTTAACTACTTCAAAATTATCATCAATATTAATCGTTGTTTCTCCCCCTCCCAAAAATAAATAACCGTCAGGTTTTAATAACTGTCGAACTTGGAAAAGAATATTTTGCTTAGTCTTAATATCAAAATAAATTAACACATTTCGTAAAAAAATCAAATCCATTTTTGGCCAACTATTCCATGTATTACATAAATTTAATTGCTGAAATACTACCCGATCACGAATTTCTGAAATAATTTGCCATTCCTTTCCCTGCTGCTGAAAATATTTATTCCGCAAATCAACTGATAATCCTCTATTAATTTGATGCTGATTATAACGTCCATTCCTTGCTAATTTTAGCATTTCCTCAGAAATATCAGAAGCAATAATTGAAACATTCCAACTGTTAATTACAGGAAAATGTTCCTGTAATAAAATTGCTATACTATAAGGTTCTTGACCACTAGAACAAGCAGCAGACCAAATATTAAGAGAACGTTCAATTTTTCGTTTATTTATTAATTCTGGTAAGATGAATTTTTGTAGAGCTTCAAAAGGATAATTATCCCGAAAAAAAAATGTTTCAGTAGTCATCAAAGCTTCAATTACCCGTTCATGTAAATCATTTCCAGAATAAATCCGCAATTTCGCAATTAATTGACTTACAGAATTAAGCTTTTCTGAACTAGCTATAGGTGCCAAACGAGACTCAACAAAATAAACCTTATCATCTGGTAAAACAACCGATGTTTTTTTGTCAAGAAGTTGACGAATATATTCAAAATCAATAGAATTAATAGACATAATATAGAGTAGGGAGTGGGTGCTTCATTAATGGATAATGGATAATTGATAATGGATAATTAATAATGGATAATGGATAATTGATAATGGATAATTGATAATGGATAATTGATAATGGATAATTGATAATTACCTCAAGAAAAACCTTAACGGAATTGAATATAAGGAAATATTATTAATGGATAGTGGATAATGGATAATGAAATAATTCTCTAACTCTCTAACTCTTTAACTCTTTAATTATCAATTGTCAATTATCCATTGGTAAAGGGAGGCTTTTAACCTGAATAATTAATAATTAATAATCATGAATTATTAATTATTCGGTAAAGAATATAAAACAGAATTAAAGACTGAAAAACGTAAGGCAATAACTACTCAATCAGCACACTTTTTTATTAGAAAAAATCTGAATCTAGATTGACATCTCATTTGAAAACACTATAGTTTTCATTATCAATTATCAATTATCAATTATCAATTATCAATTAATTCTACCCATAATCTCTTCAGCTAACTTATTTAAAGGCAAAATCTTATCAGCAAGTCCCGCATTAGCAACCATTCCTGGCATTCCCCAGACCACACTACTAGCTTCATCTTGGACTAAAACTTGCCCCCCCACTTCACGAATAGAAGCACAACCATGGAGTCCATCTTGCCCCATACCCGTCAATACCACTCCAAGCACACCCCCTTGATAAAGTTTGGCCACCGAACGAAATAAAACATCCACCGCTGGACGACAGGAATTTTCAGGAGGGGTTTGTATCGTCTGAATACGAACCTGTGTACCTTCCCTCACTAAAACAATATGATAATCCCCTGGTGCAATCCAAGCTTCTCCAGGTTTAATCACATCTCCATCTTTTGCTTCATGGACAGGAATTTGACATTGAGAAGACAACCTTTCCGCTAACCGAGTGGTAAATACAGGAGGCATATGTTGGACAATGAGAATAGGAACCCTCAAATTTGCCGGAAACCTAGGTAAAAGCTGAGATAAAGCTTCAGGTCCTCCTGTAGAAACCCCAATAGCCAAAATTTCTACTTTACAGGACAAGAGCTTCGGGGGAATCTTTTTCAAATCAGAAGTAATAGGTGAGGCCAAAGACTGTTTAGGTAAAGTAACTCCACGGCCACAGAAAACTTGAATTTTAGGAATCAATTGTTTTCGGATGTATTCAAGAGCTGCCTCTTTACTGCCTAGATTAGCAGGTTTGGTAACATAGTCATTAGCTCCTAAACTTAGAGCATCCAATGTAGCCATTGCCCCTCGTTCAGTAATAGCACTAAACATAATTACTGGGAGTTCCTTGTAGGTTTGTCGAATTCTTCTTAAAGTTTCTAAACCATCTATTTCTGGCATCTCCACATCAAGTATGATGAGGTCAGGGTTAACTTGAGGAATCTTTGCTAAAGCGATGTGGCCACTTGGGGCTACACCCACTACTTCTATCTGATCTGACTCAGATAAGACATTGTTTACCATTCGGCGAACAATCACCGAATCATCAACAATAAGAATACGGAGTTTAGGCATAATAACTCAATCATAACTTTGATTTTCTCTCTAGCCTCTAATATCATTTCTCAAAAACTCTTCTACATTTTCTTGAGTAGGGGAGTAGGAGAGTGGGTAGGGACGTTGCATAAGGGCGTCCCTACAGGAGAAGTAAACATAAGAATAATTAACATTAACTTGCTAAATAATTAGCAAAAAGGTTATTCAGTTAGTGTTAATTACTTAATAACTGATGCACTAGAGTAGGATACTCCCACTACAATCTAATTTTCTACTTATGGAAATAAAATATGGCAATCCGCGCATTGGTTGTAATAATTTTTATAACAATTAATTTTAATTGAAAACCTCTGAAATTATGACTCCTGACTGCCACCAAAATATTACAACTTAAATATAATTGCTATATGGCTTTAATTCTAATTGCAGATCGATCACCACAAGAAAGAAATAAACTTCGCAAAATGGTCGAAGAATTAGATCATATTGTTGTGGAAGCAGATGAGATTAACTATACAAAAGACTTAATTGAAGTCCATCCTATCGACTGTGCTTTACTGGAGCAGAAAATGGCAGAAGAAAGTGAATTACAACTTTTTTCTCTCCTAGAAAAGCTCAAAATTCCAGCGATCGCCATTTCTGATGATAATATCGAAACTCCTCAAGGAGCCGTTACTATTATACCACATTCTCCATCCCCTAATCAACTAGCCAAATTTCTTGCCATGATTCTTAATCAAGATACTTCTTTTAACTTAAATAATACTCCTAATTATTCTGTTTTACCCTCTACTAAAACCTCCTCTTCTAACGAAAGTTGGCAAAGTATTTTCAGTATTCAAACCTTACAAAATCTCTTAGCTATTGCTATTGATAAAGCAGGAGTCACCCTGAATGAAATGACTGATTTTCCTATTATTTTCCAAGAGACTAAAGTGGAAGCTACCAATTATGAAAATTTACACAAACAACTAACTAAAATTTTTGGCAGTGAAAAAATTTGTGTCACTCAGTTACCATTTTTTGGAGGTTTTTCAGGCACATCTCAACTATTTTTCCTCACAGAAAGTGCTAAGATTCTCACAGAGTTTTTAACGGGAGAAGAACCTGGCAGCGAAGATTTTGAGCAAGCACAAATGGAGATGTTAACTGAAATAGGCAATGTGGTTTTAAATACTGTTATGGGAACTATGAGTAATGCCATGACAAAAAACCTAGAATATTCTGTTCCTAAATATTTAGAAGATACTCTTGATCACCTTTTAGATAATATGATTAGCTCTTCTGCTGAGACTATTCTCTTAGCACAAGCTCACTTTATGACTGAAGAAAATGAAATTCAAGGAGATATTATTCTGTTCTTTCAAGTTGCTTAACAGGACTTACGCAAAGACACTATATGGGGAGTGAAAAAAATCGGAAGAGATAACAATATATTCAGGACTTACGCAACATAACAAAATATACACCATCTGTAGGGGCGAATGGCATTCTCCCCCATACAAATAGCATGTTGTTTAACAATTTGCGTAAGTCCTGAAGATGAGATTTTCCTTTGCCTATAATCATCGCCAACCTTAAAAGAACCATAAAGAGACAACATGACTCAATTTAAACTACTTGCAGGAGAAGGAAAAGTTGGCACATAAATCATTCACTATAGAATTATTAATGATGAATCTGCTTGTAAACTTTATCAAAATAGTCTGGAATTAGCTAATCAAAAAACACCTCATTTCTTATATCAACTTTTACTAGAAAGCGTTAAAAATAATCTCAATTCACCCTCCGTCATGTTAACCTAAATTATTGTAAAATATACGTGATAAATAAAGTTTAAAAACAGTGATTGTTTCAGTTTATTTGTTCTATGATTTATTTATAAATGAGGAATAGATATATGTTTAAAATGATTATTGCTCGTCTATAAAATCAACCCAAAGCAACTCTTCAAAAAGAGAGATAGAACTTTATGAAAGCAATTGTTTTAACAAAGTATGGCTCATCAGATGTGCTTGAGCTTCAAGATGTTGAAAAACCGAAACCGAAGGAGGGCGAGGTTTTAGTCAAAATTCATGCTACAGCGATCAATGATTGGGACTGGTGTCTGATGAGAGGAACACCATTTTATATCCGTTTGTTCTGTGGTTTGTTTAAGCCAAACATCCATATCCCTGGGGCTGAAATCGCTGGACGAGTTGAAACAGTTGGTCAAAATGTCACGCAGTTTAAACCTGGTGATGCGGTTTATGGTGATATTTCTGAATGTGGGTTTGGTGGGTTTGCCGAGTATGTCTGTGTGCCTGAAACTGCTTTGGCCTTGAAGCCTGAAGGCATGACATTTGTTGAAGCTACAGCACTTCCCCATGCAGCAATGCTGGCAGTACAAGGTTTGGTTGATGAAGGACAGATCCAGCCAGGACAAAAAGTATTGATCAATGGTGCAGGTGGTGGTGTGGGTACATTGGGTGTGCAGATCGCCAAATTAATTGGCGTGAGTAATGTGACTGGAGTAGATAGCTCGGACAAATTTGCCATGATGCGCTCAGTCGGATTTGTGCAACTGATAGATTACACCCAGGAAGACTTTACACAGAGCAAAGAACGGTATGACTTGGTTTTAGATACAAAGACAAATCGCTCTATATTTAATTATCTGCGCGTACTTAATCCCCAGGGAACTTATGTAACGGTTGGGGCTGACACCGCTAATCTTTTTCAGGTGTTATTTTTGCAGCCAATGATTAGCGTATTTAGCAAAAAAAGAGTCTGTCTAGTTAATCTTAAACCAAACAAAGATTTGGATTACATCAATAAGCTTTTTGAAACTGGTAATATAAAGCCCATACTAGATGGACCTTACACATTAAGTGAAGTGCCTGACATAATCCAGTATTTCGGTCTAGGCAAACATAAGGGTAAAGTTGTTGTTGCTATAGAGTAAAAGTAAAAGGTATTACCTAATCATCCCCTTGCAGCAAACTGTTGAAAGCTATTGATAGCTCTACAAAAGTGATTTTGTTCTATGAAAGTAGCGATCGCTCAAATATTATGGCGGTTTTCACTTCATGACTTGCATTACTTCTTCCTTCTCTCCTAGATAATATGAGCCTTCTTCCTTTAAACCCAAATCTCTGTACTCTAAAAAACATGAAAACTGCTATAACCAAAAACATAACATGATACTACTCTAAAAATAACTGTAGGGAGGTTCCATAGAACATCCCTACAAAGTAAACTATTTTAAATCTACTTCCTAATTTCTGATTTGGAAATTATCCTCAGTAATAGTCGGCGCGCCCTCAAGTTGAGTAAACAGAGTAGAGTCACCACCTAAATTACCTTCGTACAAGTAGAAGAGAAGACCAGATTCTTCACTGTACACAATTAAGGCGTCAGAGTCATTTGCTTCGTCGTCTGTTGCAACTATTTCAAAATCACTATCAACGCTGAAACCAATTCCAGCAGCACTATCAAGCTCGGTAAAGGTTGACTTATCAAGAAGAATTAAATCGCCTTGGTTTCCATCTTCATCTGGTCTGAGGTCTGGTTGGAAATCAGTGATTAAATCAATCCCCAAATCTTCTTCTTCAAATGGTTGATTGCTATTATAGATGAAACGGTCAATACTTGCTCCACCAAACAGAATATCAAATCCTGGACCACCATTGATGCGATCGCGACCTTGACCACCATTCAACACATCATTACCATCACCACCAAGTAGGCGATCGTTACCTTTACGACCTTGAAGTGTATCATCACCATCCTGACCCCGGAGGATATCGTTGCCACGACTACCAATAATTGAGTCGTCGCCCAAATTACCTACTAAGGTATCGGCGCCATTCAAACCGATAATAGTATCGTTACCAGTACCACCAATGATACGCTCTCCTTGGGCAGTACCAGTCAACTCCTCGCCAGGGTCAGGATCTGTATCTTCAATAACGATTTGAGCTACTTGATTTTCTGCATCTACCGCATAAGCATCTTCTGGTTGCAACTCAATAGTTGTGGTTTCATCTCCTTCCACTACACCATCAAAAATAGTTGTCCAGGTAACGGTTGCTGTAGTTTCCCCTTCCTCAATAGTAATTGCAGAACGTGCCAGTTCATCACCAACTACTAGGTCGGTCAGGTCCTCGAAGTTAGAAGCATTGGTTAACTCTGGAGGGAAAATTAGATCGCCGAAAGAATTATCAGAGTCTGTTTCTGACCAAACTACCCGTACACCTCCTTCGGGAGCTGGTTCGCTTAAGTTGAAAGTTATAGAGTATTCATCTCCTTCATTAACAGTGTCAGGTTCAACTTCGATACCTACTGTTATAGGTGTATCTTCAATAACGATTTCAGCTACTTGATTTTCTGGATCTACCTCATAACCATCTTCTGGTTGCAACTCAATAGTTGTGGTTTCATCACCTTCCACTATACCATCAAAAAGAGTCGTCCAGGTAACGGTTGCTGTAGTTGCTCCTTCCTCAATGGTAATTGCCGAAAGTGCCAGTTCATCACCAACGGTGCCGAGAGATTCAAACTCAGAAGCATTAGTTAACTCTGGAGGGAAACTTATATCACCAAGTTCATTATCAGAATCTGTTTCTGACCAAACTACCCGTAAACCTCCTTCTGGTGCAGGTTCGCTTAAGTTGAAAGTTATAGAGTATTCATCTTGCTCTTCATTAACAGTGCCAGGTTCAACTTCGATACCTACTGTTATAGGTGTATCTTCAATAACGACTTCAGCTACTTGGTTTTCTGGATCTACCTCATAAGCATCTTCTGGTTGCAACTCAATAATTGTGGTTTCATCACCTTCCACTATACCATCAAAAAGAGTCGTCCAGGTAACGGTTGCTGTAGTTGCTCCTTCCTCAATGGTAATTGCCGAAAGTGCCAGTTCATCACCAACGGTGCCGAGAGATTCAAACTCAGAAGCATTAGTTAACTCTGGAGGGAAACTTATATCACCAAAAGCATCATCAGAATCTGTTTCTGACCAAACTACCCGTAAACCTCCTTCTGGTGCAGGTACGTTTAAGTCGAAAGTTATAGAGTATTGATCTCCATCTTCATCAACAGTGTCAGTGTCAATGTCAATACTGACTGTAGGAATAGCAACTCCTATTCCTGGTGCTAAGTCTAGAGGTTCATCTAACTCTATCTGAATAATCTCGTTATTATCAATATCTGGTCCCCGACCGATGGAGAAAGGATAATTGTTATCGTTGGCAACCAGAATTGTGTCTTCATCAAGAACTAACACATCTTCAATAGTCACAAACGGGAAGCTAAAGTTAGTGTCGCCATCACCGTTGAGGTCGTTGGGGTCGTCAATATCTAGTAAGTCTACAACTTCCTCTTTGTAAACAAAACCTTCTTCATCAACTACAGAAATGTCAATTTTGAAGATTTTCTTGAACTGAGCTTCATCTCCTTCACCACCATCCCGTTCAATAACTAAAAATTCATTGTCATTGATGGGAGTAAAGTCACCAATAGCATGACCGGGTACATCGGTAGGATAGAAACCAACTGGCTCGTCCTCGAAAGAGCTAGTAGCAGGATCGAATTCATAGATGCGTAGAGCATTATTTGGATCGCCGTCAACTGCACCCTCTAATAAAGGATAGAAAGTTTCGCGATCGGGACTGAATGCCATACCTTCGTAACCCCTGGTACGAGCTAAGTTGGGTTCGCTGATAAATTGATCTACAACGATACTACCTGTAGCAGGGAAGTCAGTAAAGAAACCATCTGCACCAATTTCGATGAGTTGTTCAAATTCTTCTCCTGGAGTTTGAGGTGTACCATCAGCGTTGAGAGTAAGGAAACGCTCTTCATCTCGCAAAGTGTAGGGGTGAACCTGTAAACCTGCATCGTGAGCCCAATCTATTAGTGGTAATACCTCCCCAGTTAATTGAGTGGTAATTTCCGCCTCACCGTCACCGTCACCATCAACAGGTGTCTCTAGATCATTCCGGAGCAAGAAACTATTTTTCCAAGGTCCTAAACCGTCAGCGTAGGAACTGATTAGTTCGATGACTTCCTGATTTGCTAGGTCGGCGTAGGTGGGATCGCTGGAGAAGTCAATTAGGTCGGCTAGGTTCCCATAGATAGCACGAGTATTAGCAGTTTCTAGGAGAGGTTGTAGTCTCTCAGGATCAAAGGAAATGTCTGCTTGAGTTTCTCCCACAGGATCAATTCCACTAACTTTAACTATCATATCGTCAAAGTCTTGATTGGAATTAGCAAAGGGCAACTCTTCAGCAGCAATGATAAATTCGTTTTCAACTTCGGAATAAACAGCAAACTGAGGATCGCTCTCTGGATTCAGATCATTGTTAGTTGAAAAGGTGTAGCTTTCGGCTCCTAATCCGGTAGGGTCGCCAATGGGTAAGCTGTTTATTAGCCCAAAGTGAACTTGCTGACTAAAGTTATTGGCGACTTGATCACCATTAATGGCAACTACACCAGCTTCGCTAATGGTAACTTCGATGGACTTAGGTGCGCTATCTAGACCAGCAAATAGAACGACAGTGTTATCGGGATTGGTGGCATCCTGTAGAATAAATTGGTTAGTATCTTGGAGGTTACCAAACTGATCGAGTATTTCCTGGGGAGCTCCAGGTCCTGGATTTTTCTCAGCTAGAAGGGTTACGGTAAAAGCACTACCAGTGAAGGTCGCATAGTTGACCTGATCTGTGATTGCATTAATACCAGTGGGTTCAAACTGCTCGGAATTGGCAACGAAGTCGAAGGGTACTGAGAACCCGCCGCCACCTTCGTTGATGAATTCATCTTCAGTGTCACCGAGTAACTGCACTAGCTTTAGGTTTTCGAGACCTTCAGCAGGTAATATTTCGTTGCGCAGCTCAAGTAGGTTTTGAACTTCAAAGGATTGAATAAAAATACGGTCGGGGTCAGTGAAACCTGTATCTTGCAGGGTTTGAATTAGAGGTTCTTCTAAGGATAAATCCTGTTCATCAAAGAAAGTCGGGTGTTTGGTTTCTGGATAGATACCAACTTCAAACCCGAACTCTTCCATTTCTTGTACCAACTCGATAACTTCTTGGAAGGTGGGGATTTCAAATTCACCATTGAAAGATTGGTCGCGGAAGTCACGAGATTGAACAGCGCGGAGTTGTTTGATTTCTGCAAGAGTGAAGTCTTCAGCAAAATAATCAGTAACTTCTTCACCGTCAAGAATCTTGGTAGTTTCACGATCTGGGAATACATCAGCAACGTTGGTTGTGTCGCCTAGCATGGGTTCGTGACGAGCAATGAGGACACCATCGGAAGTAATTACGAGGTCTGGTTCAACAAAGTCTGCACCTTGAACGATCGCTAAACGATAAGCTTCTAAGGTATGTTCTGGGAACTGACCACTTGCTCCCCGGTGTCCGATAACTATTGGTGCGCTACCGTCGAGGGTATTAAAATCATTGAGGTTAGGATTTTGAGGGGAGCGAACTTCATCACTAACTAGAGCATCTCGAACGGGGTCGCCAGTGCGTGGGAAGTCGGTAAAGAAACCATCTGCACCAATTTCTATTAGTTGTTCAAATTCTTCTTCGGCAGTTTGAGGTGTTCCTGTTCCTAAAACTTCAAAGGAAATACTGCCATCAGCAACATAAGCTCCTCCTAATGGAATCAGTAACCCTGTATCTGGGTCTGTTCCAAAACGGACGTCAGCATTTTCTGACAGAGGAAAACCAAATCCCACGAAACCAGTAGTATCAACGTCAGTTTCAATTGGATCGACTAGACCAGTTCCCTGAATAATTTCCAGATCGTTATCATTCAAAAAGTCTTCTGATACAAAGATACTGTTGAAGCTATGTGAGTCTGGACCACCAACTATTACAAACTCACCTGTTTCCTCATCCAATTCTAAGGCAAAATTGTCAACAAAGAAACCTGCTTCTTCACCTGCTAATTCAGGTTTGCCTATTTCTTCAGCAAATTCGGGAGCAATAAAGAAGGGAAGGGATGGTGTAGTAACTATTCCTGTATCCGGGTCTAAGACTAAATCTGCTGGAGAGAATGTAAAGTCAAAGAATGGTTCTACATTATTACCTTGTTCTTCAGTTTGAGTGGGATCGATACGACTATAAAGAGTAGCATTTCCACCAGGACGTTCTATACCTATTAAAGCGCTGACAATTAATTGTGGAGCATCAAATTCCTCAGTATCATTAGGGTTGAGTGTGAGGAAACGTTCTTCATCCCGCAAAGTGTAGGGGTGAACCTGTAAACCTGCATCGTGAGCATCCTCAATAAAGGAGGTAATTTCCCCTGTCAACTGAGTACCAATTTCTGCTTCTCCGTCTCCGTCTCCATCAACATCTGTCTCTAGAGATTCGCGCAACAGAATGTTATTTTTCCAAGGTCCTGCACCTTCTGCGTAAAGACCGCTGATAAAATCCAGGAACTCTGCACTGTCGAGGTCTGCATAAACTGTATTTTCGGAGAGAGGAACTTCTACTGCATCTAGGAATTCTTGACCGTAAATTTCTTCTAAGTCATTCTCTTGTTCTACATTGAACCGGATGTCGAAGGGGAAAGAGAACCCAGCTTCAGGATTAGCTCCTTCAGTAGTATTTCCATATAGTTGAACTAATGGAATATTGCCGAGACCTGCATCATCTAATTGTTGTTGGATATCAATTAGGTTAGCAAATTCAAAGGATTGGATGAAAATGCGACCTGGGTCGGTGAAACCTGTATCTTGCAGAGTTTCAATTAATGGTTCTTCTAAAGATAATTCCTGTTCATCAAAGAATGTAGGATGTTTGGTTTCTGGATAGATACCAACTTCAACTCCTGTTTCTGCTTCTACTCTTTGAACGAGTTGGATGACTTCTTCTAATGTGGGAATCTCGAATAATCCATCAAAGTTAAGATCCCGGTAGTCGCGAGATTGAACGGCGCGTAGTTGTTTAATTTCTGCGTGGGTGAAGTCTTCAGCAAAATAACCAGTTGTTTCTACACCATCAAGCAACTTAGTGCTTTGGCGTTCTGGACCGAATACTTCAGCAACGTTAGTGGTATCATCTAGCAGTGGTTCGTGACGTGCAATGAGAACTCCGTCGGATGTTATTACTAAGTCTGGTTCAATAAAATCTGCACCGGAAGCGATCGCTGCTTCATAAGCTGCTAAGGTATGTTCGGGTATATCTCCACTTGCTCCCCGATGTCCGATAACGAGGGGTTCTTGACCGTTGAGTGTATTGAGTTGGGTCAAGCTTGGTGTGGCAATGGGAGCTTCTAGTAAAGTTCCTGTATTATCGAAGTGTAAAATATAAGGTCCAAATTCCTCTCCGATCCAAATATCTCCATTATTATCTATAACAAAGGACTCTATATCAAAGTCTGCTCCAGTTAAGAGGCGATCGCTTGTATCTTCGTTGATAATATCAAAGGGTATTAGATTATTTGGATCTGCTAGTTGAACAAAAGCTTGAACGTCAACACTACCATCCCCATCTTCTGTTCCAGCAAAGTCTGGGTCAACTTGATATAGTCTGAGTAAATAATCAGCACTATTGTCTTGAGCACCGAAACCATTATCAGAGAGAAACCAAAAAGTGCTACCATCTTCGCTACCGGGAGCAAATTGAACGCCACTAAAACCCTGGACTGGTTGACCATCGAATGGTGCTTCTCGATTATCTGTATTAATAAAGTTTCCTGACGATGGGCCTTCGGCAAATGTATCTGCTGGTAATACCGCAAAGCCTACTAATTCTGGCATTGAATTCTCCTGTCAACTTGTAAATTTAGAATTCTTAAAGAATTTCCCAGATATCTTATTAGGTGAATGTTAAGTAAATATTAAGTAAATATTTATAAAAGGTTAAGGAAAAATTTAGTTTAGGTTAAATAAATGCCAAAATTAGTTATCTAGGAGAGAAGGCTTTAGTTATCTAGGAGAGAAGAAAGAAAGGTTTAGTTATCTAGGAAAAAAGCTTTAAGAGAAGAAAAAACCTTAAATATGGTAGATATTTCCCCAGCTTTTACACGCTCCGATACCAACGGACATGATATAACTCCACAGGAAATATGCGAAATTAGAGCTTTTAATAATTAATAATTAGCTCTCTTGAAAAAATTGATGGACTTTTAGCCTTACTTTTAATTCTTTGGAACCTCTCAATTGCTTTTTCCTATTTTAAATTCCTATTTTAAAGGTAATGAAGCTGATAGCTGACCGCTGAATTCTTAGATTAACTAAAAAGATTTTTTTCTTTTTGTACTGATAATTTTTATAAACTAAGTTTTGATATTTTAACCTATTCCGATAAATCAATAAGTATTAAAAACAACAATATTATCTGAAGTATTTGATATTTTGACTGAACAAATTATGGTCTAGGTTATATAGAAATATTAAATAGGTTGCCATAAATTAACTAATTGCTAAAATAAAATTAAACCATCATAAATTATGACCATATAGACTTGCATATAATGTCTCTACTTACATACGGATTAGTAGTTTACTATTGGTTTATTATTCATTAATTGATAATGAATAATGAATAATTACCTCTTTCATAATTGATAATTAACAATAAATAATTATGGTCAAAAATAATTATCCATTATTAGGATAGGCAATAAAGCCGAATTCATTAATTATCAATTATCTATTATCCATTCGTAAACTAAGGGTATCGCTCAAAGCTATTTTATTCTCCCATGTCTATCCGGCTTTTATGGTAGCTTAGTCTACTTCATCAATATGAAAACTAATATAAATCCTCAGATAACTCCAATATTATTCCTATGTTTTGCAGTCTTCGATAAAATTTAATAATTACTAATAAACTCAGCCAAAAATAAATGTCAACACTATTACTGTGCATATAAAAATGGTAAAAATACAAAAAAAACGTAAATCTTGGCAAGAAAATATTTACTATATTTTTGAACATTCTGACCAAAGAAATTTTTTAAGCTTACTAGATGATTTAGTGATTACTATTTTCACGAGCATTAGTGTGAGTGCATTTATTTTAGAAACATCTCCCAGATTTTCAGAACATTATCCTGAACAATTAAAATTAGTCGAAATACTTATAACTGGATTTTTTACTTTAGAATATTTGATCAGAATCTGGATATGTACGATTAATCCTAAATATAATCATCCAATTTATGGTAGATTAAAATATTTAATTACACCCTTGGCGTTGATAGACCTTGTAGCTATTTTGCCGTTTTATCTACAAGTATTATTTCCGGGTTTAGAATTTATCAAATTTACTCTTTTACTGCGCTTATTTCGCTTATTTAAAATTAGCAGATATTCAGAATCACTGCGGACTATTCTTAAAGTTTTAGTGGCAAAAAAGGAAGAATTAATAGCTACATTACTGGTAGTAATTTTTGTCTTAGTTTTTGTCTCAAGTCTGATGTTTCTAGCAGAAAGTGAAGCACAACCAGAGAAATTTTCTAGTATTTTAGAGACTATGTGGTGGGGAGTAGTAACTTTAACAACTGTGGGTTATGGAGATGTTTATCCTATGACTCATTTAGGTAAATTATTGAGTGCTGCTGTAGCTTTTTTAGGTATTGGAATTTTTGGTCTACCAGCAGGTATAATTGCATCTGGTTTTGCTGAAGAAGTTCAAAAAAGACGGGTGAAAAAAATAGTTCATCCAGTAGGAAAAGATATTAAGGTAAGTTCGGAAAGTACAGTTGTACCACACCCAGATTTTAGACATCACCATCATCATACAAAACAAGAGCAACAAAAGGCGATCGCTAATTATATTGATGAGTCATCGGATATTATGAAACTTTGCATAGAAACAGCAAAGAAAAAGTACGGAAATTATTTTCAAAATGAGGAAATTATCAAAGATTTTGCCATGCTTCTTTATCAAGAAACAACCAGGAAATTTCACCGTTAATTATTAGACGAGGGAGTAGGGAGTAGGAAGTAGGGAGTAAGAAGTAATGCCAAGCGTCATAAATGTTTGTGACAAATAGTAGAAGTAATAAAGAAGGAATAAGGGGTCATTTCAGTTATCAGTTAGCCTCCTGCGGAGGAACTGCGTTAACAGTTATCAGTGAACCTCCGACTGAAGTCGGAGGCTTGAAATACTGAATTAAATATTTTTTTCATCCCCTTAAAAGGGGAGGCTTTAGACCTCATTTTTTGGTAAATATTAAATAAAATGGATAAACGATATAAGTAACTATCTAAAATAAATTAGATCAGCTATTTTTCAGCATATCTGATTTATCTCTACTTTTTTGTAGCATTCTTTTTTAAAAGTAGTATAAGGGGAAATAATACCATTTCTCAACAACTTTTATACATTTTTTTAAGCAGGGGAGTAGGAGAGTGGTGAACAGGAAACAGGAAAACAAAAATATAATCAAAAAGATAATCAAAAAGATCAAAAAAGATGGAATTTTTCAATTTATCGAATTGATAATTTTTTATTTTAGAAGTAAATCACAAATTAACATTTAACTGTCTTTTTAGAATTTGATAGTAAGCATTCAGCAGTCAGCTTTCAGCTAGCCTCCTGCGGAGGAGCTGCGCTAACAGCTTTTGAGATACATCTATAATTTACTGTCACAAATTATATGAGTTAATAACTCAGATTTGTGGTTTAAAATTTAGTAGAATAAAAAAATGCTATCTTCATCCATTAAAAAGCTAGGAGCTGAATGCTTACATTTGATATTACTTCTTCCTTTTTTTTCTTTCTTCCTTCTTCCTTTTTCCTTTTCCTTCTTACTTCTTCCTTCTTACTTCTTACTTATTACTTTAATAATCAATAGGTAAACCGTAATATTCAAGAGTTGAACTATCCTGGATAATATTTTGAGTAGAAGTATCTACTTGAATTTGACCAGACTGCAAAATTAAAGCACGTTCAGTTACTTTACTAACCCAGTTTAAATCATGGGAAGCAATTAAAATAATTTGCACTGGTAATTGTAAGATAATTTCAGCTAAGTTACGTCTCCATAAAGGATCTAGACCATTTGTCGGTTCATCTAATATTAAAATTTCTGGTTTTAATGCTAAAACTGCTGCTAAAGCTGCCAATCTTTTTTGACCTCCTGAAAGTTCATAAACAGAACGATTTGCATATTTTTCTAAACCAAATTGTACTAACAAATTCTCAGCAATTTCTGTAGCAGTTTCTGGCGATAAACCATAGTTCAGCGGACCAAAAGTTATATCCTCTAAAATAGTCGGCATAAATAATTGGTCATCAGGATTTTGGAAACAAAAACCTATCTGGCGACGTAGTTGAGATAAAGTTTTTTCTTGTAGGAGAATTCCTTGAAGCCAAATTTCACCAGATAAAGGTTTTTTCAAGCCTACTAAAGTTTCCATAAAAGTGCTTTTACCTGTACCTGTAGATCCTAACAAAGCAACTCTTTCTCCTGGTTTAATTGTCAATGAAAGACCCTGTAAAACAGGTTCATTTTGGGAATATTGAAATAATAAATCTTTGACATAGACTCCAGCTTGTGATTTGTCTTCTTGCATTTGATAAATAACTAATTATTAACACAGGAATAGGAATTTTATTAACTACTGATAAATATTAAGTAGTAGGTTTAGGAAATATTATAGCGGTTCTCATTTTAATCAGGTGCAGTATTTTTGTCTATTCCCTAATCTCTGTACTAACGATTTGTAGGGCTGAGGGAATATCTATTGCTTGATTGAATCTATATTACCTAATTGCTCATTAATATTGAGAATTCAATATTTGCCTATCCCAAGCATTTAATAACTTTCAAACTCTAGCTAAAAAAAATAATTCTGCAACAATCAAACTAACAGAAATTATCACAGATAGAAATAGATATATTAAATCAGAGCCAAATTGAATACCATTTCTAGAAGTAGAAGATACAAGATAATTTTCATTATTGAATACATTGCCATAACCACGCAATAACATTGCTTGATAAACTCGCTCCGCTTGTTGATAGCTTCGTACTAAAAGACTACCAGTAAGAGCAGCATAAACTGATAAATTTCTCCAACTAATTTTGCTCCTTTCAAAACCTCGTAATTTAGTAGCTTTCAGCATCATATTAAGTTTATGAGATAGTTCAAAAATATAACGATAAGATAAAAGCAACATATCAGTAATAATGGGAGAAATTCCCAGCCTTCTCATTCCTTTTACGGTTGTTAAAAATGAACTTGTACCGAATAAAATTAGACCAGTAGTCATAATGGCAAAAAAACGACTAACAATTAATATAACTGCCAGACAACCTTCTTGACGAATTGTCAAAAATCCCAATTGCCAAATAATTGTTTGACCAGATAGAAAAGGTAATAAAATAATTACTCCGAACAAAAAAAATCCTGGATAACGTAACCGACTTGCTAAAAATGATAAAGGCAGTTTTGAAATTCCATAAAGCATCACAGTTACTAAGAGCATCAATGGAATTAAATACCAACTATTAACTGTCGCAAAAGCAAACATCAATGTGATTAAACCAATCAGTTTATATCTCACATCCCATTGATGTATTGGGGAGTTTAAATTAGCATATTCATCTAGGGCAAATTTCATTACTGTAATAATTTTAAAAAATAATGCTATACAAACTTTGAAACTTCAATTATTAATTAATTAACACTTAACTCTTGTGGCCATATCCAATCAACCAAGAGAAGAAAAAAATCCTTTTAGAAAATACTCTTCTTTATAAGTAAGAGGTAATTATAGCAATTCCCAAAAAGCGTGAGGTACAAAATTTTAGGTTTGAGGGAACACTTAACTGGGAACAAAAAGACAAAAATACAACTGTACCTCATAAGCTTGGGAAATGCTATATTAATTGTTAATTGTTAATTATTAATTGTCAATTATTAATTATTCCCCTACTCAAACTAAGAAGGTAAAAGTTCTGGCATAACTCGATGCAAAAAACTGACAACCATTGCAGTTAAAATTCCTTCTATTCCCATCAAAGGAATATGAGAAATCATTAATCCATAAATAGCTGTTTGTTCTAATGAATTATCAAATCCAGAGGGAAGATTTGTAATAATTAAACTAAAAAATATCAAACTAGAAACCGCTATAGCACTAGCTCCAGCAATAAAGCCAAAAATTCTCATCGATAAATTTTCCCTAATTCCTTTTCCTAAAATATGACGTAATTGAAATATTTGATAAGCTAAAATTGCTGGTATCCCCATAATTAGAGCATTAATTCCTAAAGTCGTTAAACCACCATGTCCAAACATTATTCCCTGGAAAAATAAACCAATCAATATCGCTGGAAAAGCATAATAACCTAACACAGTTCCTAATAATCCATTTAATACTAGATGAACGCTCGCTGGTGGAATAGGAATATGAATACTAGAAGCAACAAAAAAGGCTGCCGTTAATAAAGAAGCTTTGGGAATACTGGCTTGAGGATTTGGTAAACGATTAATTTGGCGTAGAGAATACCAGGTAATTAAAGAAGTAAACCCATAACCACTAATACAAAGTTGAGCTGGCAGAATGCCTTCTGAAATATGCATTATGAAAATTTAAAATTAGACTGCTGAATGTTAAATATTTAGAGAAAAATTACCGAATTATTGGTAATGCTAAAAAAACAATTATTTTTGCAGCTTACCTCCTAAAAATTAAAATAGATTTATCAATTCGACCAAGAGAAGAAATGATATTTCCCGATCTTCAATCAAGAAGGGTTTTAACCAGAGGTAATTATCAATTATCCATTATCAATTATCAATTAATGAAATAGTGAGTTTTATTCGCACCTACCTACTTAATTAGAAATATTTTTCATGCTCCACTCTCCATTATTCATTAATAAAATATTTAGGGCTTCCTGATTAAATTTCAAAGCATTTACAGATAAAGTTTTTAGCCTTTTTATGTCTTGAAAAAGTACCTGGTTTTCAGCTCTTTATGTTCAAAAATTTAGCATCTTGGGCAAGACAATAGTTAAGCTAAAAAATTACTCCCTTACAGACGTTATATGCAACCTTCCTAGCTGCTCCCCTACTCCTTAAAAAAGACTTTTTTAGCAAACCCTATTTAGGACTACCGAATTATCAAAAAGGATTGGGTAGTGCAACCCCATCTTAATTGATGAAATGTTTTTGGAGGGTTGCTCAAAATTCCCTTGAAAAAAATAACTGCTAACTTTTGAATTCTTAATTCTTAATTCTCCTGTTGTGGTTGGTCTTGAATTCTAGATCGCCAGAAAAATAAACCAGTTCCGACAAAACCCCACATAACACAACCTATCATTAATCCTTTTTGCAGTGGGTTATAATCATTATATGTACTTGCTAAATAATAGTTACTGTTGCTGATTTTTTTATTATCATAATTGTGAGACTTGTCTACTTCAAAAGGAATACTAACTAACTCTCCATGACCAGCTTGACGCACCTTAATTTCCCAATATCCAGACTGAGAAGAATCAGGCGAAAAAATAAAATTTCCCTCCTGATCAGTTGTTCCTTTTAACCAAGGTTTATTAGGAGCATTAGGAGCATAAACTGTGACTGGCGCATTAGCTAAAGGAAGACCCGTATCATAAACAGCATTAATCTTAATTGATGGAGTAATTTGATGTTTAATTTTAACTCCATGAGCGATCGTTTTTCCCTGTAAACTCACTGCAGATAAAAACATTAAAGGAATAACGAATTGCCATTTCATATTTTACCTCTATTAATGGTTTAATTATTAGATAATGTTAATTCGGAGTCAAACGTAATATTTAAGAATTAAACGGAAATTTGCTGGATGAAATTTCCATTGATGTGTTTTTTACATCCTCCCTTGGGGGTAATGTTAGCTTCGATAATGCTTAAAAAGCTTGGCACTAGAGTAGGTTTTTCTACTTAACAAAAAAAGTTAATTTTCCTCTCCTGACTGCTTGAGACTAGCTAATCTCCTAAACGGTCGTGACTTTAAAAGCTTAGTTCACTTCGGCAATTAATAGGCGCGTAGTGAGTGAAGGGAATTACTCCAATTCACTCCGATACTCACTTCAGCAATTTTGCCATTTTTTATTGTGAAATAATTTCTTGTGGAATGGGATTTATTTTATAGAAAATCCTGAATTGCTCAAATTAACTTATTAGATTTTTATTTTTGATTTGTAATTTTTACAAGGAGAATTCCCTTGCTCGGTTTCTTTTGGACTCAAAACTCAGAAGCCTGAAGTCATAACTCAGGAGTTAGAAGCCAGATAGGGGAACTGTCGGATTGGCGACGTACAGAAGTTAAATTTGTAGCATGGACTATATTTGAGAATTTCCGTAACACTAATAGCGACTGTTTTATATTTGTATTGGCGTTGCTGAATAGCTGAATAAATGTATGATTTCTCAGGAGTCAGGAGTCAATTTGGTGTTGAGCATTATTGGCTGTCGCCGACATATTTGCGCAGCATTCCGTTTGCGTAGCATTCCCTTATACCATTTCTTAAAAACTTTATCTATTTCAGAGTAGGGGAGTGGGGGAAGGTAGGGACGTTTTGCTAACGCAAAGCTCCGCTTTATATGTCGCGTAGCGAAACGCTACGCAACATGTTTGCGTTAGCGCAGCTCCTCTGCAAGAGGCAGCATTCCGGAACGGAAAACGCATTTTTGCCTGTGCAACGTCCGTACAAACAAGAATAATTAATGCTAAATTACTTCAAACTAACAATAAAGTAATTACCTTAGTTTAATTATTTTAGGACTTACGCAGATACGCTATATATAGCGCTCAAAACTATTACGGAATAGTTTGTTAACTCTATAGATAGTACCTTTGCGTAAGTCCTGTTATTTAATAACTGAAGTTTGATCTAAGTATAGCGTTAATGCATGGGAATTGGTATTAGAAAGGAAAACCCGTAGCGGTGCGTAGCACTATCGCTACCCTTGCGACTTTATCTAAAATCTAAAAACTATTACGCAATAGTTGAATTAATTATCAACCTGCAATAGGGCATTTAGCTACCCACAACGCGCATTTTTCATGTCGGCGACAGCCGAAACGCTGTGCGACATGAAATCAGGACTTAGGCAGAGTCACTATATAGGACCCATTTGGTATCTATTTGTGTACTTAAAATGGGGGGTGGGGAGTGTGGGGAGTGTGGGGAGTGTGGGGAGTGTGGGGAGTGTGGGGTGTATTAGACCTCTCCTTTCATCCCAAATCCAATCAATTATTACCCATAAATTATCAATTACTTCTCGACTTGGACCTATTTTCTGGAGATACGCTTAGGGCTTCTATATATATAGCCTTCAAAAACTATAACGTTATAGATACATAGTGTTTAATATCATGTCCGGTGGTATCGGAGCGTGTAAAAGTTGGGGAAATATTTACCTAATTTAAGGTTTTTCCTTTTCTTCTTGCTTCTTCCTTCTTCCTTATCTCCTAGATAACTAAAGCCTTCTTCCTTCTTCCTTACCTTCTCACTTGCAATACCGATGCTACCGGACATGATATAAGACTCAAAAATGCGTAAGTCCTGGAAATTTGACATCTCCAGGGGTTGAAACACCCTGGATTCTGTGGTTAGTCCACCGCAAATGGGACGGGGCGTTTAAAGTACGGAAGTAAATTCCGCACGCAGCCCCTCATAAATCCACATTTGCTTCAAGCCTATCAACAGACTCCTATACTCCTCGACATAGACCCAAATCTAGCTGTGAGCTTACTTTTTTTGTAGCTTTCCGAGTGGTTTTACTCACGCTGGTTGGAGCAATAAATCGCTGCTCTAGCTGCCTGCTTGCTTTTCTAAGGGAATGCTGCGCAAACAGCCGTCGTAGGAAGCATCGTCCCCGTCTCCTGTCTGCCGGAATTTCACCGCACTAGCGCTCTTGTCATGGCGACAAACCTTGTTCTTACTTGCTATGGCTAGTATAGCAGAATTTTACTCCGCTTTATTACCCGCGTGTCGTTATTCAACCAGGGGATAAATCTTCCGGGAACTTTCCTCCCGCCATTTTTTAGGTTTAGCGACGGTGCGTAGCACTATCGCCACCCTTGCGACTTTATCTAAAATCTAAAAACTATTACGCAATAGTTGAATTAATTACTAACCAAAATAAGATGAAAGTCAGATAAATTAGAAGACAAAAATTATTAATCTAGATAGTTTTTGAATTTTTACCGAAAAATTAAGGTATAAAGCCTTCTATTTCAAGAGAAAAAGCGGTCGTTTTCGGAGCATGACCTTAGGATAGGATGGCGTTTTGCTTCGCAAAATATAAAGCCTTAGCGTTAGCACCGCTCCTCTGGAAGAGGCAGCGGGTCGGTAGGAGCTGGTCTTCCCGCTCTTACAGAGCCGCTCCGCTTTTCATGTCGGCGATAGCCTTTGCTTCCCACAACTTCGTTTTCATGTTCCGTAGGAAAACGCTGCACGACATATAAAGCGTTTCGGCTAAGAACCGACATGTTTGCGGAGCATTCCGTCAGGAAATGCGGAGCATAACCTAGGATAGCTTTGTGCCAGCAAAACGCCATATCCAATCGACCAAGAGAAAAGTGCTAGGAGATTTCCTTGTATTCAATCTGATGGTTTCAACCAGAGGTAATTATCAATTATCCATTAATTAATTAACGCTATGGCAATGACCTTCCCCCACATGACCCAAACTAGGCAAAATTGCTATAAATTTTTGGTAGTCAGTAGGAGAGAGTTGATTTTTTAATTTAGCCATATCCACCTCAACTTTTCCTGCTGTGGCGATCGCTGCGAGAGGAGCAAAACCTAATGCTCCTGTATTAATTTCGTCATCTGGAGTGGCACTATTATCACCAAAAATATGGTCAAAATGGAAAGTAGCTTCTAATTCAGCAGTATTTCCAGCTTCAAGAATACCTTTACGCTCATCCCCGACAAAATCTCCACAGGTAAATTCTAGTTCCTGGTCAATTTTTAGAGTAAAGGGTATGCTCTGACCATCTTTAGTAGCTGTGCCACTCATTAATAAAGAATAACCTTTTGCTGGACCTTCAGTTGCTTTGGGCATTTTCCAAGAGATAGCATTGTAGCGACCCGGAGGTGCAGATATTTCACTCACTAAAATAGTTTCTGCTGTTTCATTTCCTTCTGCCAAATCTACTATTTTGCTTTGAGCAAGAATAACTTTTTCTTTTGCTTCTGGTTTTCCTCCTGTTTCAGCTTTGTAGGGTGGATCTGTTTGATAGGCAGTAACTTCAACTAGGTTGACATAGAGTTGGTTAAATGTTATTTTCCATCCATCTTTAGTAACAAAGCCTTTTCTCACAAAGTCTTCTCCATTTGCATGGAGTTTGAGAGTACCTGGAGTTTTGTCATTTGTCTGAACTTGGTTGGCCTGATTTTGAGTCGTCTGGTTTTGACAACTACTTAGTAGAGCAGTAGGAGTCACAAAAGCTAGAGTCAATAGCGTTAACAGTAGTTTTCTGATCTTCATTTTCATTACTTTGATAGTGGCAAAGGTTAGGATGTTCAGAGTAAGTAATTATACATACTACTAACCATATATCTAACGTAATTATCTAGATATATTTTAGTTGGCCTTCTTGACTCATATATCCTTATGTATCCAGGAAACTACTTTCGAGCAAAATTAACAATCTCTAGGGGGGGCATCCCAATCAATTAATGAAAGGGGTAGGACTAAGGAAGACAACCTGATCAGGAGGACAAAGAAGATAATACAAAGGAAAAATCCTCTTTTGAGCAATTTCATATTTGTAAGTGAACTTTCATTGTCAGATTTTCCTCCCTTATCTACTTTCCGTCTTTGTCCTCCAAGTCTACTCAATACCAAAATTTTATAGCCCTAGGCACCAAGGTTAAGACATTCTTCTTTATAGAAGCCCTAAGCGTATCTTGGGCTTTGTTGCGAGTTTTTGGCTCAGGAGTCAGTCCTCAGGAGTCAGAAGTCAGGAGATTAAGAAATACTCAGAGGGGAAAAAGGTAGAAAAATGCCCCCACCTTCCCACACTTCCCACACTCCGCACCCCCATCATGTATAAAAAAATAAATACCTTCAGGGGTTCTATAGAAGCCCTAAGCGTATCTCCGCAAAGGTAAGGGTTTTTGCCAAAGGAGTCAGGAGATGGAGAATTCTAGAATAGAGGAAAAAGGTAGAATTTTTTTGACTTACTTCATCATCTCCCCCACTCCCCCACTCCCCTACTCCCCTACTCCCCTACTCTAATTTTAAATAGACCCCAAATGGGTTCTATATAGGACTACTATCAAGAAATGGTATTAATAGTAATTTGTTGGCACAATGTTAAACCGCCTCTTGTTGATAGGTAAGAAGCAAGAGGCATTTCTAGCAAAAATTTATCAAACTGATATAAAACCTTATTTAATATTTGAAATAAGATGGTGAAATTATTACCTTACTTCAGGGCAAATAACAAAAACTCATATATCAAAAATTGTCAATATTTTTCAGACCTATTACAATAGTCACTTGTCTTAGCATTAACAAAAAAAATTCACTCAACTAATATGATGAATCATTTTCGTTTTCTATCCTTATCTACCATTGTTGCTAGTTTAATTGCCATGAGTTCCTGTGCAAATACAACTACTCCGATCCCAGATCCTAACACCAGTCCTGGTGATTCAAATTCAGGCTTATATGATCCTCCTGGCACTACGATAAAAATCGATATAAATGATGCTTCAGACTCAGATTTAAAAAAATTAGCAATCAAGTTAAATATTCCTGATTTACCAGAAAAAATTAAACAAAATCGTCCGTACAAAGATATCAATGAATTAGCAGTAAAACAAGTTATTAGTCCTCAACAGTTAGACTTTGTTAAGAATGATATAACTGTAGCACAACCTAACCAATAATCAAACAAAAATTATAGCTGAAGTCAGAATTCAGAAGTTAAATTCTTACTCTGACTAAATTTGATATCCATAAAAATCTCCTAATAGTAATGGCGGCTATAATTTCAAAATAAGATTTTTTTTAATTTGTCAAACTTTCCCCTGCTAATCTTACTAGCATTTTAGCAGGGGTTGAGAACAAAGTATTCTTACATTTAGATTATCTATAGAAAAAGTTAATGTCTACTTTTCTTAAATAAAGGTTAAATTTAGGAAAAATTAAATTAATATTGAATAAACAGATTTATATAACCCAGAAGTTACAATTAACCAGAGAAATGTAAACTTAAAAGCCTAAAATGAGAGAACTTGACAATCAAAAATCTGTAGAGTTATTAAACTCTATTATGGAATTTGAACTTGCAGGTGTGGTGCGCTATACTCACTATTCCTTAATGGTGACAGGACCTAATCGCATACCAATTGTACAATTTTTTCAAGCTCAAGCCAATGAATCTTTACTTCATGCTCAACAAGCAGGAGAAATATTAACAGGTTTAGAAGGTCATCCGACATTAAAAGTAGCTCCAATTGAAGAAACATATAAACATTCAGTCAAAGATGTTTTGACGGAAAGTCTTAACCATGAAGCTAAAGCTTTAGAACTATATAAAAAATTCTTAGAAACTGTAGAAAACGCAAGTATATATTTAGAAGAATATGCTCGGACAATGATTGGTCAAGAAGAGTTACATAACATGGAAATAAAAAAAATGTTGCGTGACTATAGCTGATTAATTTGAGCTAGAGTAAATACATAATATCTGTTATAGCAATCCGCCTAAAAGATGTGAATATCTACTGAGAAATTACAGATTATTTAGGAGTCTAAAAAATAGAATTCGGATTGCTTCATTTTAATTAATCTGTGGTAAAGATGAGTCAGGATTAATAATCTAAGAATATAAATATTACTGAAATATAGAAAAGATTTGGAGATATATTTTTTGATTATTTAGGGCTTGCTGATTAAATATCAAAGCATTGACTTATAAAGGTTTGAGCAATTTTCTTCTGGAAAAAGTACCAGCTTTTTGCTTGATCAAGCGGAAAAAGTGAGCATTTTGGGTAGATTATGGCAGAAAAATCACTCTTACTATTCTTCTTCCTGTCTCCTCTATAATTCCCACTTCTCCTGACTCCTGTACGGGCGTTTTGCTATCGCACAACTCCGTTTTGCTAGCGCAAAGCTCCGCTAACGGCGCTTGAGCCGACATGAAAAACGCGGAGCGACATATAAAGCGGAGCTTTGCGTTAGCACATGGCCGTTTCGCTGCGCGACATGTTTGCGGAGCATTCCGTCAGGAAAACGCCCCTACGACTCCTGAGGACTACCCTTACCCATAAGACTTTTGAGCGCAAACCCTATTTACACAAAAGTCTCGAATTTTCACAATTCAGAAATTAGTTTTGCCAGAGGTATAGGAGTCAAAAGCATAGCTGAATAAAACTTGAAAACTTCAAACCTTTACCTATAAAGTTTTGACTAATACTGAATGCTATATAGCAATCCTAAATAGGGCTTGCTGATTAAATATCAAACCATTTACAGATAAAGGTTAAGTGCCTTTTTAGGTCTGGAAAAAGTACCTAGTTTTCCTTTATGCTCAAAAAGAAGCGCATTTTGGACGCATAATTGAGAAAAAAAAATTACTCCCCTATCCCTGAAAAAAGACTTTTTCAGCAAACTCTAAATAGGTCGCGGGTAATCAAAAAGTAGATAAAAAACTTTAAATCTCCCCCTGTTCCCAGTTAAGTCTTCCCTATTCCCTCCATACCTAAAAACGGTAAGGTTTTTATACACAAATAAAATAGGACTGCTATATATTAATCTTGATTAGGGGAAGAAGAAAAAGACTTAATCCACTTTTGACTAATACCCAAATCTAAAACAAGACCAACCACAGCAAAGGCCACTACACTCTCCATGGCTAATACCATTAAAGGCCATAAATCAAGAAGTCTGGCCTCAGAATTTAATCCCACATCAATTTGTCCCAAACCTCTGACAGAACCAAAGGCCACAACTGCTCCAGATTTAAGATGAGGGTTTCTATCCTGACGAATAATATAACGGTAAGTCACACCAAATAGAAATCCACTGATAAAAGCGATCGCGCCCTGAAATAAAATATTCCAGTCTAAAGTTATAATCCCTAAGTTTGCCAATAATTCCCAACTATGGCCCAAAATTAAGCTATTACCAAGGGCGATCGCGCCGAAAGTCAAAAATAGTGAGATACCAGCAAGAGTTCCTGCTTTGAGAGATTCAATTCTTTCTGCGAAGGTAAAATTTGATGAAGAGTTAACCATATCAGCTAAATTTTATATCTATTAATATTTTGTTCTATTTGATTTTCTCATAGTCAAAATGCCATAAATAAAATATTATAGGATTTGGAGTAAATTTTTCCTTTTTTTGAAAGCAGTTATGGATATTTTGTCATTAGGTTGGGTTTCCCTTTTAGTTGTGTTCGGCTTCTCTATTTCTATGGTAGTTTGGGGTCGTAACGGTTTCTAAAAATTAGGTATCAGTTTTAAGAAACTTAATTTTTGGTTGTGTTATAACACTAAACTCTTAATCTAGTAATAAATTCAAAGAAGGGATAGGCGATCAACCTATCCCTTCTTTGTTTATACATGAAAATTACTTAACAGGGAATTAAAAAATATGTTTTATCAATAGATATCTCCAATAAACATCTCCGGAAAATAAATAAACCTCTTAGTTAGAGCAGTTAAAGAAAGAAAAAGTTAACCATAAAAAATGATTTTTCCTGCCTTTTTCGTAAAAATATCTTACCTGTTCCCAGTTAAGTGTTCCCTACTACCGCAAAAAATCTATATCTTTTTCACGCCTAGGTCTAATAATCAAAAATAAAATCAATTATCCCGTAGAAATAATCAATTTTTCCCCTCCTGGGAGTATGGGTGGATCTCCCTACTTCTGTACAGGCGATTTCCGTTTGTCATGCTCCGCATTCATTTTTGCGACAGCATTAGGAACAAAATCCCCCCTACTCGCTCTTTTCCGGAGAGATATAATATATTGACATTGATTAATATTAAAAATATGAAGATTCAGTAAAGATAGTGATTAACTATTGCATTCTTAATTAAAAATATGAAGATTCAGTAAAGATAGTGATTAACTATTGCATTCTTAATTAAAAATATGAAGATTCAGTAAAGATAGTGATTAACTATTGCATTCTTGGAGTAGTTTGTCTTACTATTGTCAATAAGCAAATTTCTCTAGTTATGTTTTCGTCATAAACAATGAATAGTCTAAAAATCAAGACCGCTCATTCAAATATATTTGGTGATTGTTTCAACAAGCAAATTTCTTCACTAGAATACTTATTAAAAAGAATTATCCTAATCTATCGAATATAAAAATTCAAAAATTTAGCATTGATCGATCGGGCTATTGAATTGATAGAATCAATAAATCTTCCCGGTTGCAAGAAAGGAAAAGTAACTCCTATACAGGAAAAGATACTAGAAAATTTCGTCAAAACTACTGCGTTTTTTTTAAATCAATCAAAAGAATATTTGCTATTGTTAAAAATAAATAATTCGATTGAAGAAAAAGATGATTTAAGATTGATAATTGCTGCTGAAAGAGCTATTTTAAATTGTCGTATGGTTGTAGTTAATTTTTAATCCCAATAGAGTTGCTGAGAAGCAGATTGATTATTGTAATACCAATTAACTTGAAAGATGTCACAAATAGTTTCAAACTTTAGATGTGAAATAATTTCCTGAAATTACTGAAAACGTCAAACTTTCGATTCTATAAAATATTAAAATATTAATGTATGGCTTTTGACTTCTCTGAAACTGTCTAACTCACATTCCCCACCTCAATTTCTAACATTATAAAGTAGTATAAAAATACTAAATTTTTACAGAATAAAATTTAACTCCATATTCTGACTATATATTCTTCTAAAGTTTAATGGCACAAGATTTCAGAATTTAGATGAGTTTGTCGTGACTTCTGCTTAACTTCAAATATCTGGTCTAGTCCAGTTAGTTCTAGACAATATTTAACTGAATCATTCAAATTGATTAGATAAAGATTACAATCATTCTTCTTAGCTATACGACGCAATGCGAATAAAGTCATTAATCCATAATTATTAATAGAATTTAGACTCGCTAGGTCTACTACACAGCAATGTTCAGACCTAGTAGCTAGAATTTTTTGTAACTTTTTCTGTAGTAGAGAACTATTTTTTTTGTTAAAGTCATTTGAAGGACGAATTAATAGAGCCATGATTTTTTCTTACCTGCCTAATCTCGAACATAATATTATTGTATGGTGTTATTATGTATTTAATAAGTGACTTATTGAGGTATAATTAGTGATAATCTTGAGCTTTGTTAGTGATACCTTCGTTGAATAAATAATGATCTAGATCACCATTCATGTTAAAAAACATTCAGCATTTAGCATTCAGCTTTAAGCTTTCTTTTTAAGTAGGTAAGCGCGAATAAACTTAATTATGTAACGAAATATTAAAGCAGTTGAAACCGCTTGAGATTGCTTCCTTCCATTCTGTTTCAGTCGCTTCGGGTACTTTTCATTAATTGATAATTGATAATTGATAATTGATAATTGATAATTGATAATTA
>NZ_JBNHEQ010000264.1:0-5964 GCF_050016015.1 Dapis hubbardiae BLCC-M172 | reverse complement strand
ATAACTGATAACTGATAACTGAATTTCAAGTCTCTGGGTTTAGTTAGAGGTACTGATAAATGATAACTGATAACTGAATTTCAAGTCTCTGGGTTTAGTTAGAGGTACTGATAACTGATAACTGATAACTGATAACTGAAATGACCACAACCTCCGACTATACAAACAACACAAACCCGATGGAAACAACAGTTCCCCAGTTAGGTGCATTTTTACAAGCTCATAATGAAATTGAATTTATCCTACCACCTTTAGTGGGAATGATGATTACCAATAGATTTCAATTACGGGGTGCTACTGCATTGCTAGTTAACCTTACAGTTGCTGGTTTTGTGCGAGAAATTATTGAACAACTCAAAGAGCAAAAAATAAATATAACTACACCTGTAGTTGATACTGAGGCAACAACTATTTCTCAATCAGTAAGTCCGGTTAGTAGTGAAGACTCCCCAGCATATACTATAGTGCATTCTACTCCAGGTCGCATCCGGTTACGAATACCAAGAGTAGCGTCGGAACCAGACTATGCCAAACGTTTAGAACAACTGTTAAGTGCAGACTCCCATGTATTAAAAGTGCGGATCAACAAGGCAGCAAGTTCTATTATCATCCAATATCAGGCTGACGGAATGTCAGACTGGGAACTAGGAATGTTATTAATGAATATTATTCAAGAGGCTGAGTCTGATGAAGAGGAAATATCTCAACCAGAGGAATAAGTTAAAAGTTAATGGTGGTGGATAGTAATGGTATAAGAAGTGTGGGGAGTGTGGGGAGTGTGGGAAAAAAAATGTATATTCTCATCATTACTACGCAGGACTACCAAAACTTCAGACCAAGAGAAATTTATGATTTCTATCTTTGGCAACTCTAATTATTAGTGTTGGGTTAGTCTGTGGGAAATAAGATACGTTACCTAAACCGGACCTACTAGACCGACACAGCTAAAATGCTTCAATAAGCGTAGGTTGGGTTGAGGTAGGAAACCCAACAAAAATTAAGGCGTATGTATGTTAGGTTTATCCTACAGATAAGTTACACTAACACTTCGTTCTAGAAAGGACTAAATTTTTAGGCGTGTCAAGCCACTTCTGAACTGACACAGCTAATTTTCCCAATTATATTATTGAGGGGCAGGTTTATCTGGTTGAATCTTGAGTCTCATTAATTTAAGGCTAAACCCGCTCCTAGCAAAATTTTATATCATGTCCGCTGGTATCGGAGCGTGTAAAAGTTGGGGAAATGTTTACCTAATTTAAGGTTTTTCCTTTTCTTCTTCCTTCTTCCTTCTCTCCTAGATAATATGAGCCTTCTTCCTTACCTTCTCACTTGCAATACCGATGCTACCGGAGATGATATTAGATGTGTTAAGTCACTACACTAGAAACAGTAGAAATACTTCCTAATTTAATTAAAGTCATGCAAATTATCAAATCACAACAACAAGGGTCAGCATCTGTATTAGCATTCAAAACTCCCACAATATCATTAGTTCATCGGATTCCTGGGCGAGTCAGGTTTCGCGTGATGCGCTTGACTATAGAGAAAAACTATGCTAAAAATGTACAAGAATTATTAGAATTGGATACCCATGTAAAAAAAGTTCGGGTTAACCAAGCTGCGAGTTCTATCATGATTAATTATCAGACTAAAGACAGATCGGAAGCAGAAGTGCTAGAGCATCTGGTATATCTGATGGAAAATGTTGATAATTCTGCCACCAAAATTGTCAGTCAAAAAGTTGACTCCCAACCACCACTAGAAACAGAAGAAGAGGAAAATGAGGGAGAATGGTCGAGCCTAGTAAAACCAGGTCTAGCTACCCTATTAGCTTTTCTCGGCGGACCGTTAAAATTACCAATCTCTCCACAACTAAGTTTTAGCGCCTTAGCTATAGCAGCATTCCCAGTAGTGAAACGCGCTTTCCACAGTTTATTTATCAACCATCGCATTAATATTGACTGTCTCGACTTCCTCTCCTTAACCCTCGGCGCAATTCAAGGCAAACTATTAACACCAGCATTAGTGTTAACTCTCCATGAACTGGGAGATGTAATTCGCGAACAAACTGCTAGGTCAACCGAACATGAAACTGCTGACTTATTAGATGCAATAGGACGTTTTGCCTGGGTAGAACGCAATGGAGAAAAACAGCAAATACCAAGCGACCAAGTAAAACAAGGCGATACAGTAATAGTTTACCCAGGAGAACAAATACCTGTAGATGGGGAAATTTTACAAGGTGAAGCAGTTATTGACCAACAGCAACTCACCGGAGAGTCAATGCCAGTGGTAGGAAAACTAGGCACTATTGTCTATGCTTCAACTTTAGTACGTTCTGGTCAAATTTACATCAAAGCAGAACGAGTAGGTAAACAAACTCGCGCTGCTGCTAGTATTGAGCTATTAGAAAAAGCCCCAGTGCATGATACTAGAATGGCAAACTATGCCTCTCAAATGGCTGACAAATTAATTTTGCCGTCCTTAGTTTTAGCTAGCATTATCTTAGGCACAACTCGCGACCCCAGTAGAACAGCATCTATTCTGACTCTCGACTTTGTGACTGGAATTCGGGTATCTGTTCCTACGGCATTTTTAGGTGCGCTTAACCATACTACCAGACATGGAATTTTGGTTAGGAGTGGTCGTACTTTGGAAATGTTGGCGGAAATTGATACTATCGTTTTTGATAAGACTGGTACTTTGACTCAAGGTAATATTGCTGTGGTGGGAGTGGAAACTGTCGCCGGGCGAATGAGTGCAGAAGAAGTATTGGCTTTAGCAGCTTCTGCGGAACAACGTATTACTCATCCAGTGGCAGAGGCGATCTTCAGTTATGCTCAGGAACAGGGCGTGAATATTTCCCCACGGGGTGAGTGGGATTATAAAGTTGGGTTGGGTATTCAAGCAGAGATTGATGGTAAGGATGTTTTGGTAGGGAGTGCAAAGTTTTTGACTCAGGCGGGGGTTGATTTGGATTGTTTTTATGAGCATCATCCTTGTTTTCAGGAAAATTGCGAACATCCGAATCAAGAATGTCCGGTGTCTGAGTGGTTATCTTTGATTTATGTGGCTTGCAATGGGGAGTTTCAGGGAGCAATTCAATATAAAGATCCAGTACGTCCGGAAAGTATGCCTCTAATTGTCAGGTTGGAGAAAGATTATGGCATGGAAGTACATTTGCTGACTGGGGATAATGAGGTTAGGGCAAAAATGGTGGCAGCGGAGTTGAGAATTCCAGAGTCTCAGGTTCATGCGGAGGCTTTTCCTGACCAAAAGGCTGCTATTGTTCGAGATTTGCGTCGAGCTGGAAAGACTGTGGCTTTTGTGGGGGATGGGTTGAATGATTCAGTGGCTTTGGCTTATGCAGATGTGTCGGTTTCTTTTGAGGATGGTTCAGATGTAGCTAGGGAAACAGCAGATGTGGTGTTGATGAATAATAATTTATCTAGTTTGTTGGAGGCGATCGCTATTGCTAAGGAAACTAAAAATCTGATAGAACAAAATACTATAATGGTGGTAGGGCCAAATTTGGTAGCTTTGGGGTTGGCCTCTACAGTGGGACTACATCCTTTAATTGCTACAGTGGTCCATAATGGCAGTGCGATCGCTGCTGGTTTAAATAGTTTGCGTCCTCTGGTACAGCATCAGTTGGAAAGTGGTAAATAACTGTTAAAATATAATTAGGTAATAGGAAATAACTGCACAATTTTTCTGATTTTAAACTCTGTCCTTAAGGGCGGGATATTATTTAGAGATGAAGAACAGTTAAATAGGGTTTGCTGGTTAAATATCCAAGCCTTTATAGATAAAGGTTTCAGCATTTTTAGGTCTTTAAAAAGTACAAGGTTTTCGCTCTCTAGAGCTGCAAAAAGTTAAGATTTTGGGTTGACGCGAGGCAGAAGAATGAAGGGATAATTCTTCTTCCTAGCTCCTATAAATTTCCCATTCCTCCTGACTCCTACCCTCACCCATAAGACTTTTTCAGCAAGCCCTAAATAACTATTTAAAGTTAACTTCTTACTTCTTAAAGTTATGTCACTTGTTCACTTAAAAAAATCTGTCCTAACTCTTCACCTCCGAGAAATGGTTGAAGATGGTCAAACTAACAATCAATTTGCCATATTAGGATTAGGTATGTTTTTATTCGGTCCTTTAGTAGCTCCTACTGTTGCTAAAATGGGTAGACCTCTTGCCAAAGCTATGATTAAAAGTGGTATTTCTCTATATGAACAAAGCAAGACAACTTTTGCCGAGATAGGTGAAGAATTTGCCAATAATTTAGCAGAATCTCAAACCAATCGGCGGTGTTAAAATTATCAGCATAAATTTGGTATAACTCTCTCGAAATAAACCAACGAGAGAGTATAAATTTAACTGTAAAATTTATGGAGTTGCTGACTTATTTGTATTCAATTCTTGTTGGGAATATGCACCTGCTTTTAAGTTAGCTTTATGTTGTGTTTCTGCTGCTACTTCTGCCTTTGCTTCTGCCACAATATCTCCAAAAACTTCTACTGTTTCTGCCAGAGCGCCTTTAGTTTTTTCTAATAAAGAAACTCCTGTTTTAATAGTTGCTTTAGCCACAGGTTTCAACAAAGGTAAAATAATTGGAGTCAAAACAACCGCCCCCACACCCACTGCAATTGGAACTCGATGCTGAATTATCGTTTGTTTAACTTGTTGTGGTAAGTTTTGAGTTGCTTGTTCCCAAGTTTGATTAACTGGAACAGGTAAATTTTTATTAACTGATTCCAGTGGATTTTGATTCATTTGTGCTGCCATTTTATGCTCTCCTGATTTTGTACAAAATACAATTTTAACAATAAATATTATTAAAAACAATTAATTTTTAATTAAATAATACTAAATCCACTTATCGGAGTAGCACTTTGAGTCCTGCTCAAATTTTTCTTTTTGCCTCTTGCCTTTTGGATAAGTGCTTCCATCAGCAATAACCTTTATAATTCAACCATATTTGCTATAATACTAATTTGATAAATGTTTGTTGCAAATGGTTGAATTCAAGAATTAAGAATTAAGAATTTAGAATGCGCGAATTACCTCTCCTTGAAAAGAAGAGGATTGACGAACAGGAAAATTTTTATTTATTATCCCCTTAAAAGGGGAGGCTTTAAACCACAATATTTCGGTAAGGAAGAGGGCAGAAGGAAGAAGGAATAAAGATTGAAAAAAAAAGAGAAAAATGATAGAGATAGCTATCTAAAATAAATTGGAGAAGTTCTTGTTAAGCATTTCGGATCGAGACGCACCTTTTTGTAGGATTCTTTTTTTTAACTGGTAGAAGTCTTGATATAGCAATTCCCATGCTGCTGAGGTACAAAATTCGTTTGTTTTAGGGAAAACTTAACTGGGAACACTTAACTGGTATGGAGGGAATAAGGAATAGGGAATAGAAAAGAAATTAAAGATAGGTATACCTCATAAGCTTGAGAAACGCTATAGCAATCCTCCGCATATTTGTGGCAAAAATCTTACTGCTTTTTAGGCAAGAGGCAAGATGCAACAGGCAACAGGTAAGAGTTTCAAATTTTTTATCTACTTTTTAATTTATCACAACCTATTTAGGATTGCTATATATCAATTACTATAAAATTTGCTATACTTGGATTTTCTATTGTTAAATACTTATTTGTTGAAGTTAATCCTCCGTATTGAGTAATTACTGTCAGGAATCAAGAGGGGATTTTTTGTGAAATTACCGAATAATTAATAATTAATTATTAATAATTAATAATTAAATAATTCTGGTTTAAAGCCTCCCCTTGGATAGGGGAAAAAAAGCGGTCGTTTGCGAAGCATTCCGTCAGGATGGGATGGCGAGGTCTCCTCGCCATATCCAATCGACCAAGAGAAGAAATAATATTTCCTGATCTTCAATCAAGAAAGGTTTTAACCAGAGGTAATTATCAATTATCAATTATCAATTATCAATTATCAATT
>NZ_JBNHEQ010000263.1:0-2083 GCF_050016015.1 Dapis hubbardiae BLCC-M172 | reverse complement strand
AGGCACAGAATCAAATTGTTGTTTATGATATGTACACTCGATTTATTCGTTGGGCGTCAGACCGTTTGACTAAAAATGGAGTTGTGGCTTTTGTTTCTAATAATTCTTTTATAGAAGCGATAACTTATGATGGATTTAGGAAAGTTTTAGCAGATGAATTTAATGAAATTTGGATTATTGATACTAAAGGAAATGCTCGAACCAGTGGAGAAAGACGCCGAAAAGAAGGTGGTAATATTTTTAGCGATAAAATTAGAGTGGGAGTAGCAGTTTATTTCCTTGTCAGAAATGAAAAAGCAGAAGGTTTTAAGGTTTTCTACAATTCTATAGATGATTATGTTAAAGCTGACGAAAAGAAAGATTATTTTAGTTTTAATAAAATAAAATATTTAGACTTTAAACACGCTATACCTGATAAACACCATAATTGGTTAAATTTGACTGACAATGACTTTGATGAACTTTTGCCTTTAATTGATAAAGAGGTCAAAAGTGGAAAATCTCAAGAAGCTGTTTTTAAGTTATTTTCCTCTGGAATAAAGACTCAAAGGGATGAATGGGTTTATGATTTTTCTGAAGATGCTCTTGTAGACAAAATAAAGTATTTGATTGAGGTTTATCAGCAGACTTTCAAAGATGAAAATTATTCAGGGAGGATGACTATTAAGTGGGATGCTGAGTTAACAAGATATCTGGAAAGAAAAATTTCTAAAAGCTTTGATGAGGAGAAAATATTCAGAAGTTTATATCGACCTTATGTGAAGCAATTTTTCTATTTTGATAAGCATTTTAATGGTCGAACTTATCAGTGGTTTAGTATTTACAATAAACAAGACAAGCAAAATAAATTTATTACTTTTAAAAGCTTTGGTAGTAACCGTCCGTTTAACTGTTTAGCTACTGATAGTATTGCTGAACTGCACGTTACTGGTGCTAACCAATGTCTTCCACTTTATTACTACGATGAAAATGGAAAACGCCAAGAAAATATTACTGACTGGAGTCTGCAAAAATTCCAATCTCATTACAACAACAAAAAAATCAAAAAACTCGACATTTTCCACTACATCTATGCCGTCTTACACCACCCCACCTACTGTCAAAAATACGAACAAAACCTAAAACGAGAATTTCCCCGCCTCCCCTTCTATGAAAATTTTCAACAGTGGGTAAAATGGGGAAAAAAATTAATCGACTTACACATCAATTATGAAACTATTAAACCTTTCCCACTAACTCGCATCGACTTACCAACTCCCGAAAACTCTCCCACTCCTAAACTAAAACTTAAAGCAGATAAAACCAAAGACAAAATATTTATAGATACCATCACAACATTAGAAAAAATTCCCAAAATTGTCTGGGAATATCGCCTCGGAAACCGGAGTGCTTTGGAGTGGGTATTAGATCAATATAAGGAGAAAAAACCCAGAGACAAAACCATCGCTGAAAAATTTAATACCTATCGTTTTGCTGACTATAAAGAAACAGTCATTGAGCTACTACAAAAAGTTTGTACCCTTAGTGTAGAAACTATGAAAATTATTCAGGCGATGGAAACTACCGACAAATCATAATTTCGTATGGGGAGAGGAAATAATAGTTGCATTTTCTGAAGCTCATGCCAACCGGAGGGGGATGAGCAATTTTCTGACTATTGCGCAATAGAGACAAATCTTATTTGCATTTTCTCAAGCGCATAAGAACCGGAGGGGGGTGAGCAGTTTTCTGACTATTAGGGAATAAAGACAAATAATAGTTGCATTTTCTCAAGCGCATACGAACCGGAGGGGGTGAGCAATTTTCTGACTATTAGGGAATAGAGACAAATAATATTTGCATTTTCTCAAGCGCATACGAACCGGAGGGGGATGAGTAATTTTCTGACTATTAGGGAATAGAGACAAATAATATTTGCATTTTCTCAAGCGCATACGAACCGGAGGGGGGTGAGCAATTTTCTGACTATTAGGGAATAGAGACAAATCAGAAATAGAAAAGTGTTTGGAGACCAAACCCCTACGGACTACCTCCGACAAATTTTTCCTATTTCCCAGAAAATACTAGGCAAAAACTTCTATTG
>NZ_JBNHEQ010000262.1:18467-36413 GCF_050016015.1 Dapis hubbardiae BLCC-M172 | reverse complement strand
CTCATAAAGAGAGTTTGGGATTTGTTTGGGCTTGAAATTTGCTAAAGTCCCGATATTAGTTGTTCAACACTGTCACGACATTACATCCTCAGTTATCGAAATGTTGAAAGTTTTTGCAACACAGCCTTCCAATCCAAGGTATTATTGCCTTCTCGATGGCAGAGAATCTTTACGGTTGTTAGAAGCTTACGACCTTAAAAAGTGGGCACTTGATGAATCTAAAAAAGGATAATAAATCCTATTAAGTGGTCGTGCAAAATTAATTACACATCTATACAAGCTAAATTCTTTGCCTTCTAAAAAGTGCAGAGAATTAAAATAGGTAAATAATTTTGCTCAGGTACTTATTGTATTTAACGATGATGAAACTCAAAACTAGATTTTAGTTATGGTTTCTATTTTCCTTTTTTTTCTTCTTACTTTACTATTGCCTACTTATCAAAACAAATGCCCCTAATACTCCCCCCCTCCCACTTCCAAAAAATTTCCACCCACGCCGAAACATCCTACCCAAATGAATGTTGTGGCTTACTATTAGGTCAGCAAAACCAACAGACAAAAACAGTCATCGAAGTCTGGCCTGCTGAAAATGCCTGGCAAACAGAAGCAGATGAATATTGGCCGGAACAAAAAGAATTTACAGAAGAAAAAAGATATGCCATATCCCCAGAACTAATGCTCAAAGCAATGAAATCCGCAAGAGAACGCCACCTCTCCATCATTGGCATCTATCATTCCCACCCAGACTATCCAGCTATCCCCTCAGAATTTGACCGTACCTACGCCTGGCCAGAATATTCCTATATTATCCTCTCGGTGGAAAAAGGCAAAACTATTGACTTTCTTAGTTGGTCTCTTGACGATAATCATCAGTTTCAACCAGAAGAAATTGTTAAAAGATAAGCAATAAGGTCTATAGCAGGTTTAATGTAAGTAATTTTGAGAGGAAATTACTATAACTTTCCAAGGTAGAACCCTTAAGGTAGCTCTCGCTATAATCTTTTATTTAACGGGTGCTTAATTAATGGGCAGCAAATTAAATAGCATCAGGAATAGAGCTAATACTCGCCTGATATAGCTAGAAATTTTGAGAAAAAACGGCGGTGAGTCTCATCGTTGTAGTTTGTTAAGGCTGAGACATTAGCCTGTGAAACAGAGAACTACTATCCCGTAAGGTTGAGAAATTCCCGTTAAAATCTCTGGTTTAGCGGGAGAGAAAATCATACAACACTATTTATTTCAGAAATATCTAGACCTAAATTGTCATGTTAAATCCGAATCTGGAAGAAATCCAGTTAAATACAGAAGAGTATCAACGTTATTCGCGCCACCTGATTCTACCAGAAGTAGGATTAGATGGTCAAAAACGTCTCAAGGCAGCCAAAGTTCTATGTATAGGTACGGGCGGTCTTGGTTCTCCACTATTGTTATATCTAGCAGCAGCAGGAATTGGAAATATTGGAATTGTAGATTTCGATATTGTCGATCATTCCAATTTACAACGACAGGTTATTCATGGTACTTCCTGGGTGGGTAAGCCAAAAATTGAATCTGCTAAAAATCGGATTCACGAAATTAACCCTCACTGTCAGGTTGACCTTTACGAAACCAGGCTAAGTTCTGAAAATGCTCTAGACATTCTCAAGTCTTATGATGTGGTTGTGGATGGTACTGATAATTTCCCGACTCGTTATTTGGTTAATGATGCTTGTGTGCTTCTGAATAAACCTAATGTCTACGGCTCAATTTTCCGCTTTGAGGGTCAGGCAACTGTTTTTAATTATGAAGGTGGACCGAACTACCGCGACCTTTACCCCGAACCCCCGCCCCCAGGAATGGTACCTTCCTGTGCAGAGGGTGGTGTGTTAGGAATTTTGCCGGGAATGATTGGAGTTATCCAAGCAACCGAAACTATCAAAATTGTTTTGGGTGAAGGTACAACTTTGAGTGGTAGATTATTACTTTATAATTCCCTAGATATGACTTTCCGGGAATTGAAACTGCGCCCTAATCCAGTACGACCTGTTATTGAAAAGTTGATTGATTATGAACAGTTTTGTGGCATTCCTCAAGCTAAAGCACAGGAGGCAGAAAGTAAGATGGCTATTCCAGAAATGACGGTTCAAGATTTGAAGCAATTATTGGATAGTGGGGCAGATGATTTTGTTTTACTTGACGTGCGGAACCCTAATGAATATGAAATTGCCAAAATTCCTGGGTCTGTTTTAGTACCATTACCAGATATTGAGCAGGGTTCTGGTGTAGCAAAGGTTAAGGAATTAATGAATAGTCATCGTTTAATTGCTCATTGTAAGATGGGCGGGCGATCGGCTAAAGCTTTAGGTATTTTAAAGGAGAATGGTATTGAGGGTACTAATCTTAAAGGTGGAATTACTGCCTGGAGTCAGGAAATAGATTCTTCTGTGCCTCAATATTAATTCAGAACTAAGAAGGTAGAAGGTAGAAGGAATAAAAAAGCTAAAATTTATATCAATTGCGATAATTAAATTAGTTAGAAAAAACCTTCTCCCTTGGTCAGCATTCAGCTATTAGCACCTCAGCAGTCAGCTCCCAACTTTTTAATGAATGAAGCAGGGACTCTTTTAACTTCTACTACATTTTCAACCATAGACCTGAGTTGTCAACCCATATAATTTGTGGTCGGAAATTAAAGATGTGTCTTAGAAATGGATAGCTGGCTGTTGAATACTTACCAATTTATAATTAGTAATTAATTCATTATCAAGTAATAAATAATTATCCATTAATGAACTCCCTTCTAACCTCTGTCTACTAATCAATTTTGAATACCAGTTTCAAAAATTACTCTGATTTTTGTTAGGGGATATCTTGGTTTGGTAATGCAGTAAAATTACATTTTATGGTTTTTCATATTCCCTAATTCCTTACATTGTCAATCAGTCGGCTTCCGTACTCTACTCGTTTTTTGATAGTCTCTAGTATTTTGACTCAATATTGATTAATATCAAGTCTTATTAATTAGTCATAATAGAAATATTATTCTCTTTCAACAGAGTATCTTTTCGGAGGGAATGCCCTGAAACAAAATTCCCCCTACTCCCTACTCCCTACTCCCTACTCCCTACTCCCTACTCCCTGTTCCCGAAAGTTTTTATTCTGGGTATTCAAAGAGACATAATATCAGTTCAATAATTGATAATTGATAATTGATAATTACCTCTCCCTAAAACGGATAGGATTGAATAAAAGGAAAATAAATTCATTGTTTCTCCACGGCGAGTGAAAGGCTTTATATAAAATCCGGTTATACAGTAATTGCAAAACTGCTTCTTGATTAAGACAAGTTTTCTATTAAATAGGAATTATATAATTTAATAGTTCAAATCCAATATTTCTCCTAACTCCTGTACGGGCGTTAACGATAGTTATGCGAAGCTAACGGCCGTTTCGCTGCGCGACATGAAACGCCCCTACAAGGACTGACTCCTCCGCAATACGATAACTAATTACCCGGATTATATATTAAACCTTAATTATTGGGTAAAGTTTGAGCATTTAATTTTTGAGTAGGAGAATCTCAAGTCTTTTACCCCTCAGCAAATTTCCATTTCTTGTTGATCCCTAGCAATTGTAAAGCTATTTTACATTTTTTTAATATCAGGTTCAAAATCGGTAATGATAGAAGTAGGGAAAAAAGCTAAGGCTTCCCTAAATTAATCGACTGGAGGTGAAAGTCATGGTTTTAATTGCACCACAGCCTAAACAATCAATATTAACTTACAACTTTAATCAACACCTTATGAGTTATCAAGTTTCAGACAAAGAGACGACTATAAGTAATCATAGAGCTTGCCAAGATGAGGTAATAGTGGCAACTTTCTTAGCAGAACTACCTGTAGTTTTAGCATCTCTAGAAAGTATTTCTGAGAAAAAGGATTTCAGGAGATAATGTGAATAACTGTGAGTAAACAACGAGATAAAATTTATTTTTGATCGAAGTTATTTTGCAACATAGAGTCAACATTTATCCCTATAAAATTACCAGATTTTCTGAGAAAATTGTGAATTTTGGAAAAGTCTGGTATTTCTCTATTTTGTAATAGATATGGCAGGTAGCTCTTACCTAATTTACAATATAGATTAACTTTTACCTGTTGAATTTTGCCTTTTTTCAGAATTGAAAATCAATCAACTTTATCGGGGTAAGTATTTAGATTTAAGCTATCAGCTAATTAACTTTTTTAGAGGAATTCTTATCAAGAGATTGAGATAGTTATCTGACTACAAATTCCTGAACATTATATCAAATCCGCTTAATTCAGTATAAAAAATATTCCATCTTCAGGCATTCCCAAATCTTCCTAGCTCTCCCCATCTCCCCACACTCCCACCCTTCCCACACTCTTTATCTGAATTACACCGATGTTACCGGATTTGATATTATTCCTATTTCCCATCTCCTAATACCATTTTGATAAATGTTTGCTACAAATGACTAGGGGATTTTTTAGGACTCAGGAGTCAGGAGTCAGGAGTCGTATGGGAATGCCTTTAATACCATGTTTTAGTTCAGAAATTATCTTTTTTGTCAAAGGGAAATCTTCTGAAAAATATTTTTATCCCCCTTACTATTAGTAACATTCGTAAGCATTCAGCCGTCAGCCGTTAGCTATCAGCTATTGCTTTTCATTTTACATAAAAGCTTTATTTAAACCCCAGCCCTTACAGCGCTTTTGCTGATTGATCAACCACACCGTCATAACCAAAACCCTGTAAGGAGTAATGCCATTTCCTAAGGTCATGCTCCGCAAACGCCCCTACTGTGGTCTACTGTGCAGGAAAACGGCTGTAAGACCAGAGTTCTATTGAGCCAGAATTAATCTTAACTACACTCATCCTAGTCTTATTGCTGATGGCTGACAGCTAATAGCTGAATGCTTACTAACATTCTTTTTTTCTATTGGTATAACCTTAATGCTCTAATTCATTAAAAAAGCTGAATGCTTACTTATTTTGCTTCAGACCAAACTCCAGAAAAGATATTTTTCACAGCAATTGAAATTCGTTCAATATCTTCTTTTAAAAGTGGTGGCCACATAACTCCTTTTCGTCTGCCTGCTTCAAATAATTTTAAGCTTTCCATTGCTAATAAATATAATCCGGCAACTAATTCTCGGTCTAGAAGGGGGTCTCCTTGTAATGTTTCAAAAGAAATTTTTAGAGCTAACAAAATGTTAGTTACTTGACCTGGAATGGGAGGTTTGCCTTGGTCGAGACGCATGAGAAAAGCATCGGGGTTAATTGTAGTTTCTAGGGCAGTTCCTTGGTCAATGATAAATTGACGGGCGGTTTCGTAATCCATATTAAAAGTAGAATTGTCTTGATAATATTAATTTTAGTAGTTGGGTAAAACATCCCCTTCTAAGAAATACGCTCGTAGTTTGGCTCTAAGATCAAATCCGGTAGTATAGGTATAAAAAAGCAGAGAAACAGGGTTTGTCTCAAATTCCCTTGTACGGACGTTGCATGTAACGTCCCTACCATTGCTCTCCCACAAACCCGGTTTCTTGTTACTCCGATTTCTCGGGAACCGTAGCAAACGGATTTGATATAACCCATTTGCTAGAGCCAAACTACAAACAAAAACTTTTAAAAGTCTTCTGTTTGTAATGTTAACTGTAAATTATCAATACCAAGTTCAGTTGCTTGACTACCAATCTCAATGAACTGAGTACCCCCTGGAATTATAATATCTTGACGACGAAAATTACTAAAATCATTCGGGGATTGACCAGGAGGAGTCTGGGGTAAAGGTTGTTCTCCAATTTGCTGATTATCTGCACCGAAAAATGTTACAGTATGAATTCTGTTAGGTGAAGCATAATCAAAGAAAATACTACCAGATTGAATTTGACCTACTTGAGTAATTATATCATCCAAATCAATTCTAATGGCATTACCAGTATCGTAGGCAATAACAGTATTATTGATAGTGGGATTAACATTAAATCTTCCCTCACCTCCTGGTATATTCCGACTAGCTAAAGCTACAGTATTTCTAGAAAATCCAAGGTTGGCAGAACCTTGAGGAGTATTAACTGGGATAGGAGGAATACGAGCAAAATTGGGAAACTCCTCAAACCCTAACACCTGAGTGGTAAGAGGATCATCATCAATAATTTCCAAAGTAGCGGTCGCAGGTTGACCAATATTCGCTCCACCAGTCACATTAGCTAAACTTAAATTGGCAGTTTCCGTATTTTCGTCTAATTCATCATCAAAAATAGGAATACTAACAGTTTGTTGAGTCACGTCATCTGCAAAGGAAATAGTCTCAGGAACAGGGTTGCCAAAATCACTACCTCGATTCGCTGTACCATCGGTAAGATTAATATCAGCACTTACAACTCCATCGCTGCCACCAGTCCGAGTTACTGTAACTATAGCATTCGGCGTACCTTCGATAATCCTAAAGGTGGGGTTGCTAAATTGGAGAGTACCTGGGTTGGGAAAACGATAACCGAAGTTAGTATCATTAACATTTTGAGCAGAAGACAAGGGAACAGAAATCTCTGCTGCAGTTGTGAGAGTAGCGTCAGGAGGAGAAATTGTTCTGACTGTATAATTATCTGGTGATAAGTCAAAGAAATTATAGATACCAAACTCGTTTGTAACAGTTTGTTGTTCGTTGGAGTCAGGAGTATCATTTGGATTAGTATCTAGGAAAACTGTAACGTTTGGTAATCCAGTTTCTCCTGGATCGAGGGAACCATTGCGGTTAATATCGTTAAATGTAATTCCACTGATACTTCCTGGAAATGCAAGTGGTGGATTAATTACAACGCTGACTGGAGCCGTAGAATTAGGAGTATTTGGGTTATTGCTAATAGTGTAATTGAAAGTATCTGTGAAAGGTTCGGTAGTTGTAAACCCTGGAGCGAGACTATAGATAATTTGGTTGTTAATACCATCTATAGTAACATTATTTCCAGCTTGGCTCAAATTATCAACAGCGATAATCTCTGGAAAGTTCCCTTCATCATTTGCCAAGACATTAATAGTTATAGGTTGGTCTCCTTGAGTTATGCTAGCGGTATCGGGGTTAGCAATGAGAGGGGGATCATCATCAATAATTTCCAAAGTAGCAGTAGCAGGTTGACCAACATTTGCTCCACCAGTCACATTAGTTAAACTTAAATTGGCAGTTTCTGTATTCTCGTCCGAGTTATCATCAATAATTGGAATACTAACAGTTTGTTGAGTCACGCCATCTGCAAAGGAAATAGTCTCAGGAACAGGGTCGCCAAAATCACTACCTCGATTCGCTGTACCATCAGTAATATCAATATCAGCACTGACAACTCCATCGCTGCCACCAGTCCGAGTTACTGTAACTATAGCATTATTAGTGGGTGTATTTTCATCAACGCTGAAACTGGGGGCGCTAAATTGGAGAGTACCTGGGATAGCTGGCGGTGCATTACCAAAATTTTGATTTCGAAGATTTTCGTTAGCTATAACTGTAACTGTAACATTTTGGTTAGGGGTAGTTTGAGTGAAACCTGGTTGCTGAACTTCCCGCAGAGGATATTCCCCTGGCAGAATATTTGTAATAACGTAGCTACCATCGTTATCGGTTATAGCGCTCGGTTCGTCTGGATCGAAATTATTATTCTGGTTAACATCGAGATAAATCTGAAAATTAGGCAGTCCTACTTCGCCAAGATTTTGCTCTCCATCTCCGTTATCATCTTGAAATTTTATCCCACTGATACTACCAAGCTCTGGGGTAATTGGAATCACATTAGCAGTAACAATATTTGTAGGTGTTCCATCAACTGTAAATTCTAGGTTGGTACCATTAATACTGGCAGTGTGACTAATGTTAAAGTTACCATCATTAACTCCCGTAACTGTAACAGTTTGGGGAGTAATTCCATTTTGTTCATTAAATGTTCGGGTAATCGGAATACCTGCACCTGCACCAAGATTAATTTGAAGAGGTGGGGTAATTGTAATATCGACGGGAGTAGTGGGGTTACGGTCTAAACGGATATCGTAAGTGTCAGACTCTCCAACAGTCAGAATTGTATTGCCATCAGATTCATTAATGATGACTTGTGGGTTTTCAATTTCAGCGTCATTATCAGTAATCTCAACTGTGACTTGGGATATTTCTGTGAGATTATTATAATTAGGGTCACCACTAATAACTTGATGAGTAATTCTGCCAATATGTTGTTCTTCATTTGGAATATCGTCATCTATTGCTGAAACTGTTATTGGTTGACGAATATTCCAGTTTTCTGGGGTAAAGGTGATAGAGGCAGGAACAGTCTCAACTTGATTATCTGGAACCAGGTTAATAGTAACATCTGCTATCGGAACTGTTGTTAATACTATTTCATAACTACCCGGAACTCCATCTTCTGTAGCAGTTGTTTCTTGAGGAGTAATAGAAACAGCAGGAGTTTCATTATCTGTAATATCTACTCTTACTGGTAAAGCTTGAACAGTAGCATAACTTTCATCTGTAGTAATAACTTGATGGCTAATTGTACCAATGTGGTTGTTTTCTGCAATTAAGTCATCGAAAGCTGCAACTGTTATTGGTTGAGGTCTATCCCAATTAGTATTGTCAAAAGTAATCGAGTTTATGCCTTGAATTTGCTCTCCTGTATCAAAGTCTATCCTAACTGGTAAAGTAGGTTGTGTGGTCAAAACAACTTCATAACTTCCTGTTTCTCCACCCTCGGTAGCATTAGTTCTGAGAGGTCGGATAGAAACTGCTGGAGTGTCGTTATCTGTAATATTAGTAGTGACTTGGGAAATTTCCAGATCGTCGTAATTCATATCCTCACTGGTAACTATATGACGAATAGTACCGATGTGGTTTCCTTCAGCGCTCGAGTCATCTATAGCAGTAACATTTATAGAACGCCCTACATTCCAGTTAGTATCGTCAAAAGTAATAGAGTCTATTGTTTGAATTTGGTCTCCTGTATCAAAGTCTATCCTAACTGGTAAAGTAGGTTGTGTGGTCAAAACAACTTCATAACTTCCTGTGGCCCCACCCTCCGTTACCTCAATATCAGTGGGGTTAATAGAAACTCCGGCAAGATCATTATCAGTTATATCGACTGTAACTGGTAAAATATTTATACCGTTGTAATCACCACCTGTACTGGTAGCAAGATGATTAATTATACCAAAATGGTCTCCTTCTATGTCAAAGTCGTCTATCGCTGTAACCGTTATCAGTCTTTCTGAGTTCCAGTTTGTTGAATCGAAAATAATGGGGTCTATAGCTTGAATTTCCTCTCCTGTCTCAAAATTGATAGTAACTGGGGCGATAGGTTGTGTGGTCAACACTAGAGAGTAAGCACCAGTGAAACCTCCCTCTGCAGCTTGGGTAGTAGTTACAGAAGTGGAAACTGCTGGAGTGTCATTATCAGTAATGTTGGCAGTGACGACAAATGGTGATGGTTCGCCATCTACGGTAAATGGTACTGTTTGACTGTTATAGTTTGGGTCATCAATGCTGGTGACGCTATGAGTAATGTTGCCAAAGTGAGGGCCTTCCGCTACATCGTCATCTACTGCTGTGACGTTAATAATTTGAGGAGTTAGAGCATTTGTGCTGTCAAAACTTCGTGTTATGGGAATACCTGGTCCTACACCTAGATTTGTTTGATTATCTGGAGCGATCGCTATATTAACTACGCCATCAGGAATACTATCGAGAACTATTTGGTAGGAGGTATCGGTTGTTAGACCTTCGGTAACGTTGGTTCTACCATCTGTTTGAGTAATAGAAATTCCAGCAATATTAGTAGTGTTACCGAAATTAATGTCGGGAACATTTTCGCCAGCAGCAGTAATAGTAATTGGTTGTTGGGGAGTAAGAGTCGGTCTGAAATTTAGTGGTACAACTTCCCGAACAATGTATTCACCAGGAGTAAGGTTATCGAAACGATAGTTCCCATCAATATCTGTAAATTGAAATGGTTCGTCTTGGTCAAATACTTCGTTTCTATTTTGGTCTAGGTAAATTGTTACATTTGGTATTCCAGGTTCGTCAGGGTCAAAATTTCCATCACCGTCGAGGTCGTTGAATTTTGTACCACTAATACGGCCCTGTACTTGTTGCTGCTGGTTACCAAAATTGACATTAAAAGTATCCTCAACATTTAATATTTCTCCATCATCAATTGTAATTACCGGATTTAAAGTAGTTTGCTGGAAACCCTCTTGTGCTAATTCCCTGACAAAATATGTGCCATTTGGTATATCGCTGCTGGTGAATAATCTGTAATTACCTTGGTCGTCAGTAGTAGTAGAAATGTCACCATCATCCAAAATTTCGTTGTTATTGATATCTATATATATAGTGACCTCACGTAATCCCGGTTCACCCTCATCCAAAATACCGTTACCATTAAGATCGTTAAATTTTCGCCCACTAAAACCGAAAGTATTACCAATATTAACAGTAGGATCAGGTTGGTCTGAGGTAAGACTGACTGCTACTGTTTCTGGGGTAGTCTGTAAGAAATCCTGTTGCTGTTGTTCTCTTACCGTGTAGTTATTCAGTGGTAAATCATTGAATGAGTAAGAACCATCCATACTATCACTTAATGTTTGTGGTTCTCCTTCATCTAAGATTCCATTTTCATTAGAATCTAGGTAAATTGTGAAATTTCCTAAACCTAGTTCTCCTTCATCTAAGATTCCATTTCCATTATTATCTGAGAATTTCACCCCACTAATACTACCGAGTTGTGGTTGGTCATCTACTACTTCTAATGTAAAGCTTTGAGTGTTAGCGAAGTCATCTGAGTCAGTAACTGTTAGTTGAATGTTAAAATTGCCTATATCATTGTCATCTGGAGTGCCTGTGAGACTAGCTGTTCCATCTCCATTATCAGTTAGGTTTAACCAGTCAGGCAGGTTTTCAATACTACTAATTTCTAGTTCGTTTGGGGGGGTATCAGCATCGGAAGTAGTAATTAATTGATTGTAAGGAATACCTACAGTAGCTGATTCAACTTCTTCAATAGTGAATCTAGGACGAGAACCAACTGGGATGCTGAAATTTCTCTCGAAGGAATTTCCAGCACTATCGGTGGTTTGGACTCTAAAGTCTAAGAATAGGTTGGTTTCAGAGTCTAATCCTAAAAGTTGTGTAACAAGGAGTTGGTTACCACTGATTTGAAGTAAGTTGTTGTCTTCATCTCCTTCTCCCGCTACTAAAGCATAGGTGAAACTATTGTCGTCGGGGTCTGTGGTGATGAGGTTGCGTATGGGTACAGGCCCTGTACTAGCAGGATCTATATCAAGGACTTCTAGCTGAATATTTGTAGGGGGATCGTTTCCTACATCTATCTGGGAGGCAAAAATTGAACTTGAATTTTCAGCAAATACTCCACCATAACCTACCAGCACTTCCTCCCCAAACGCCAAACCATCCCCAACATTCCCAACCTTAACCCCAAGTTCCCAACTACCGCCCAACTCTGCACTACCAACACGCCCAAAAGCAGCAGCAACACCTAACCCACTCAACTCATGCAACCTTTCCACAAAAGCTGCCCCAATATCTCCCGCAGCTACCTCGCAACCATACAATAATATTCCACCAGTTCCTATCGCCTCTCCCCACTTTTCCAACTCCCTTCCGTATGCTGCCAAATTCGCAAGACTCAACCGAGTATTACCCAACTGCAAACTACCAGGTGAACCATGACAAACAATATGCAGACTAGAAACCGGATAGTCAAAAATCGCCCTACTTACCTGTCTAACCCCATCCTCACCAGATTCCAGAATTACAACCTTTGCCCCCGGTAAAACCCCCGATACCAACATCCCATAATTTTCCACCCTGGAGTCAATAACTACCAACATCCCAAAACCAGGCGATCGCCTACTTACCAAAAAACCATTACTTGCAGAATTTTGACAGAGAATATTATCATTTTGGTTGGCAGTTAAAAGGTTCATAATCAATATTCCTGAATCTGGTTTATATTATTTTTTCCCTAACTTCAACTTAAATTCTGTAGTTGATAAAGTTGAATTTAATTATATAAATCCAAATAGAAATAACTCTATAGAAAAAACATTAAATTTTCATCTTTTCGAGCCAATAGCCTGACTTTTTTAACATTACTTAATATCTATTTGTAGATATTTTCAATATTCTTATTTTTGATAAACTTTTTAATAAATTAGTTAACCCAATCAAAGTCTGTGAAATACTTCTTCTTATCAGAGGGATGGGCAATAGGTCAAATCTGGACAGTCGGTGGCCTGTGGAATGAAATTGCCTGGAGACGGCCACCCGATATTAAAAAAATGTCAATTTCTCTCTGGGATAAAAACGAACAAATGTGGCTCCATCGGGTCGAAGATGCAGTCCTAATGGTCGAAGTTTATCCCACTGCTGAAGCTCAACAATCTGCTTCTAATCAAAATATTGGTAACGTTGTATTGACTCGCTTGATTGATGCCGAAAAAGTCTTGGAATATCTTGCCAATACCTCAGCCATTTGTCAAACTCACCATATTTAAGCCAAGAGGCAAAATATAAAAGTCAAAAGTTTGCTAATTTCTTTCTAAGTACAGTAGAAATTGCTATGGCAGTCTAAGCATTCAGCTATTAGAACCTCAGCAGTCAGCTAATAGTCGAGCCAATGTACAGGACTGATTAAAATTAGTTGATGATCTTTATTCTTTATATTTCACTTTTTGGAGATTAATTCCTTCTGACAAACAGGATAAGTTAATAACTCATAGCTGATGGCTGAGAGCTGACAGCTGTTTGCGCAGCATTCCGTAGGAAATGCTTACATAGCAGTTGCCATTACTGTTAAGACGGAACTAGCTAAAACTAAGTGAATATCCACAACTAATACTATGTCCTTATTCCTTCTTCAATTTACTTGACTATTAACTTCAAAACTCTATACAATTCTTGAAAAAGTTTTAATTTTTATGCACTCATCTGGTAAATTTGGCCATTCTGTCCGAAATAATCTCGATGATAGGACCAATATTGGAACAATTTATTTTTGAAGAGAGCATAACAACGAAAATAAAAAAGCTTTCAGAATAGTTATCACTTACAGGAGGAGTGTAGTCAATGGGGCTACCTTGGTATCGGGTACACACAGTTGTTCTGAACGATCCAGGACGACTAATTTCAGTGCATTTAATGCACACTGCTCTAGTAGCAGGTTGGGCTGGCTCAATGGCCCTTTACGAACTAGCAATTTTTGATCCTAGCGATCCAGTCCTAAACCCCATGTGGCGTCAGGGAATGTTTGTTATGCCATTCATGGCCCGTTTAGGTGTCACCCAATCTTGGGGTGGTTGGAGTGTTACAGGAGAAGTAGCTTCCAATCCTGGTTTCTGGTCTTTTGAAGGTGTAGCAGCAGCTCACATTGTTCTTTCTGGTCTGTTATTCCTAGCTGCTGTATGGCACTGGGTTTTTTGGGACTTAGACTTGTTCTTTGATGAACGTACAGGAGAACCTGCTCTAGACCTACCAAAAATGTTTGGTATTCACTTATTCTTATCTGGTTTACTTTGCTTTGGCTTTGGAGCCTTCCACTTGACGGGAGTATTTGGTCCGGGAATGTGGGTATCAGATCCTTATGGATTAACGGGTTCTGCCCAACCTATAGCCCCTGCCTGGGGACCAGAAGGATTTAACCCATTTAATCCTGGTGGAATTGTAGCTCACCACATTGCAGCAGGAATTGTGGGAATTATTGCTGGTTTATTCCACTTATCTGTAAGGCCACCAGAACGTCTATACAGAGCTTTGCGGATGGGTAACATTGAAACAGTTCTATCTAGCAGTATTGCAGCAGTTTTCTTTGCAGCCTTTGTTGTAGCTGGAACAATGTGGTACGGTAGCGCTGCTACTCCTATCGAGTTGTTTGGCCCAACTCGTTATCAGTGGGATAGTGGTTACTTCCAGCAAGAAATCGATCGTCGTGTCCAAGCTGAATTAGCAGCGGGCAAAACTGCTTCAGAAGCCTGGGAAACTATACCGGAAAAATTGGCCTTTTATGACTACGTTGGTAATAGTCCCGCTAAAGGTGGTCTATTCCGTGTTGGCCCAATGAACAATGGTGATGGTTTAGCTCAAGGTTGGCTTGGTCATCCTGTGTTTAAGGATAAGGATGGCGAGGAATTATTTGTACGTCGTCTACCTAACTTCTTTGAAACTTTCCCAGTTATTTTAACCAATTCAGAAGGTGTGGTTAAGGCTGATATTCCTTTCCGTCGTTCAGAGTCAAAATATAGTTTTGAAGCTCAGGGGGTAACAGCTACTTTCTTCGGTGGTGAACTTGATGGTCAAACGTTTACTAACTCCTCAGATGTTAAGAAGTTTGCTCGTAAAGCTCAGGGAGGTCAACCTTTTGAATTTGACCAAGAAACTTTAGGGTCTGATGGTGTATTCCGAACTAGCACTCGTGGTTGGTTTACTTATGGTCATGCTTGTTTTGCTCTTCTATTCTTCTTCGGTCATATTTGGCACGGATGCCGGACTTTGTTCCGCGATGTGTTTGCTGGTATTGACCCAGATCTAGAGGAACAAGTAGAGTTTGGTTTATTCCAGAAATTGGGTGACTTGAGTACCCGTAGGGAGTAAACATAACAAAAGAAATACTAAAATTTGGCATTAAGACAATGATGGCCAAATAAGTATCTCTAATCTTCAAATTTGATAAAAGTCCAACGATTACTTTGAAAAAAGTTACAAAGTATTTTCGTTGGACTTTTATTTGCTATCAACTGGTAAACTAATAAAGAATTGGATTTTCAGGAAATTCCCTTATGGAAAGTACAGCTTATATACTGGTATTAGCTTTGGCCTTAGGCGTAATATTTTTTGCGATCGCCTTCCGCGATCCACCTAGGATTGGAAAGTAATCATTCTTGATGAGTTTCCTATCAAAAAAATTGCCTTTTTGATAACTTATGAGTGCTGAGTTCTTAGCCCAGCACTCATAACCCAATAACTAATAACCAATGGCCATCTCCCTGAGTTGGGGAAAATTATTTATGTATGAAAAATTTCAAGTATGCTATGTCCAATTTGCCAACATACAAATAGTCGTGTTCTAGAGTCCCGGTCAGCTGAATCTGGTAAAAGTATTCGACGTCGGCGGGAATGTATGAACTGCCAGCATCGTTTCACGACTTATGAAAGAATCGAATTTGTTACAGTAACAGTGCTCAAAAGGGATGGTAAAAAGGAGTCTTTTGACAAGTCTAAATTACTTCGAGGTATTATCCGTTCCTGCGAAAAGACTGGTATTGAAGCTAGTCAGCTTGAAGCTTTTGTCAATGAAATAGAGGTTGAATTACAGGGTAGATCCCAGAGAGAAATTACCAGTGCTGAAATTGGTGAAATTGTTCTGAGTAAATTGAGTGCTATTAGTGAAGTGGCTTATATTCGTTTCGCTTCTGTTTATCGTAAATTTCAAGGTATTCGGGATTTTGTAGATACCTTAAATCATCTACAAAATCAAAAAGATAATTTAGAATTTGCTAGGACTTTGCCAAAAAGTTCTAACATTTCTCTAGAACAAGATGCTCCCGATCATGAAACACCAGCCTCTTGTACAACTTAGTCTTAAACTTGACAATAAATAGTAGACAAGTCGCTTTCAAAGGTGAAAAAAAATTAAAAATCCCTGCTCTGTCAAGCTGCTAATTATTAGCCCTGATAAATACCTGAAATTATTAGTATGTTTATATCTAAGTACGATTTTTTCAGTTTATTTAGCGATAACTCTAGTTACTATCTAGTAACTAGATTATATTTATATATGTAGTTTAAATATATTTTTGGAGTTAAGATATTTACCGAAAATTATAGCGGTTTTCACTTCATGACTTGCATTACTTCTTCCTTCTCTCCTAGATAATATGAGCCTTCTTCCTTTAAACCCAAATCTCTGTACTCTAAAAAACATGAAAACTGCTATAAGGTATAAAGCCTCTCCATTCATGTCGCTCCGCGTTTCGCTTTTCGGCTGTCGCCGACATGAAACGGGGAGCGAGATGTTTGCGGAGTATTCCGGGACGGAAAACGCGACATGTTTGCGGAGCATTCCGTCAGGAAAAAACGCGCGTTGTGGGGAGGGTTAAACGCCATATCCAACCAACCAAGAGAAGAAAAAAATTTCCTTGAGCAAAATCCTCTTCTTTATAAGAAGAGGTAATTATTAAGTGTTGAAATACCCAATACCAAACAGTTTTGTTAATGCTATGGGTTTCCTGTTTCACAGAGAGAGGGATGGATCGACTAAGTGTTAACTTAGGGCAAGGTCTTACGATGATGCTAAATATTCTCAATATCTCCATAAGACACCAAGACAATAGAAGAGATATGTGTAGGTATTTTGCCAACATCTAGATAAATTGAAAAGTTATTGGCCAAAAGTGGCAAAAAAAATAACTAGGCTCAGAGTTGTGGTAAAATAAAGTGTTTTGAATCATAATGGTAGTCTAGGAACTTGGCTTGACTCGGTAAAATTTATATTCTACTGATATATAGACCTCACTAGAGTATATCAACACTCTAGGTAAGTCGAACTCTAAATTAGAGTTATTAAAAAAATGAAGTAAATACCCAAACCTTGATTCGGCAAGTGGTATTGCTAGAAAAACTCTAATGGCCTGAAAAGTAATAGTTGCTTACCTAAAATTATACAAAAAAATAGGTTTTTCTATGAAACCATAGTTTTTGTAAAGGAAAGTTTCGTCTCATATATAACTTATAAAATATAAGTAGAGAGGCTAAAAAAACCTCAATATTTCCTATTATTTGGTGAGAGGTAAACCTATCAAGACAAGTAAAAACATTAAGGAGAGAAATCCCAAGAAAATACACGCATGATAAATTTGAAAACACCAGCCAAGGAAGTCGGCTTTACTCACGAAGATTTTGCAGCCCTACTAGATAAATATGACTATCACTTTAGTCCTGGGGATATTGTAGCAGGGACAGTATTTAGTTTAGAACCAAGGGGAGCATTAATTGACATTGGAGCTAAAACTGCTGCTTATATTCCGATCCAAGAAATGTCAATTAATAGGGTAGAAAACCCTGAAGAAGTTCTACAGTCAAATGAGACAAGAGAATTTTTCATTTTAACAGATGAAAATGAAGATGGACAGTTAACTTTATCCATTAGACGGATAGAATATATGCGGGCTTGGGAAAGAGTCCGGCAACTACAAGCAGAAGATGCAACTGTGCGTTCCCAAGTATTTGCGACGAATCGTGGTGGTGCTCTAGTTCGGATAGAAGGGTTGCGTGGATTTATTCCAGGTTCTCACATTAGTACGCGCAAACCAAAAGAAGATTTACTTAATGAAGAATTACCTCTAAAATTCCTAGAAGTAGACGAAGAACGCAATCGTTTGGTTTTAAGTCATCGTCGCGCCTTAGTTGAGCGGAAGATGAATCGCTTAGAAGTAGCAGAAGTCGTCATAGGTACAGTTCGTGGTATTAAGCCTTATGGAGCATTTATAGATATTGGTGGTGTAAGTGGTTTGCTGCACATATCAGAAATTTCCCATGACCATATAGAAACTCCTAGCACTGTACTAAAAGTCAATGATGAACTGAAAGTTATGATCATCGATCTAGATGCTGACAGAGGTCGCATATCTTTGTCAACTAAGCAACTAGAACCAGAACCAGGGGCGATGGTGAAAAATCCACAACTGGTATACGACCAAGCAGAGGAAATGGCAGCTAAGTTTAGGGAAAAACTGATGGCTGCACAGCGAGGAGAGACAATAGAAGAAACAGCAGAAACAGCAGAAACAGGAGAAGCACCGGAAGTTGAAGCAACAGCAGAAGCAGTAGAAGCACCGGAAGTTGAAGCGACAGCAGAAACAGTAGAAGCACCGGAAGTTGAAGCGACAGCAGAA
>NZ_JBNHEQ010000262.1:0-18367 GCF_050016015.1 Dapis hubbardiae BLCC-M172 | reverse complement strand
AGCACCGGAAGTTGAAGCAGTAGCAGAAGCAGTAGAAGCACCGGAAGTTGAAGCAACAGCAGAAGCAGTAGAAGCACCGGAAGTTGAAGCAGTAGCAGAAGCAGTAGAAGCACCGGAAGTTGAAGCAGTAGAATCTGAAAAAACAGAGGATACTACATCATAAAGGCTGCTACAGTAGGTACAGATAGAGCAGCATTAGCTTGAGAATAAACCTCTTGACAATAGCAGATGAATAGGGAGTAAGCAAAATGGTAAGTTGAAAATATAAACAAATCAACAATAACTTAAAGCTATTCCCTATATCCTGCTCTCCTAATACTAATATTCTGAATCATTAAGAATATAACTAACAATCAAAAATTTTTTTTTATATACGAAACAATGGTAGATATTAACTGCCGAGGTGTAATCTTCCAAGATATTCAAGCAATCATTTTTGATAAAGATGGTACTCTAGAAGACTCCCAAGAATTTTTAAGAAATTTGGGGCAAAAGCGCTCTCGCCTCATTGATGCTAAAATTCCTGGAATAGGAGAACCTTTACTAATGGCTTTTGGGATTGATGGCAATAATATTGACCCTACAGGATTAATGGCAGTTGGCAGTAGACGCGAAAACGAAATTGCAGCAGCAGCTTATATCGCTGAAACAGGTCGAGGTTGGTTAGAATCATTAAGTATTGCTCAAGAAGCTTTTGCAGAAGCTGACCAAATATTGCCGAAGTCTACTCCTGGTGCTATGTTTACAGGCAGTCTAGAAGTTCTCAAGTATCTTTCCCAAGCAGGTATAAAACTGGGTATATTGTCTGCTGATAATACAACAGCAGTGCAAAATTTTGTCAGATACTATCAACTCAACAATTATATTCAACTAGAAATGGGGGTTGATGATGGTCCTAGTAAACCAGCTCCAGAGCTATTTTTACAAGCTTGTCAAAAATTAGGGGTTAAACCAGTCACAGCATTAATGGTAGGAGATTCTCCAACAGATATAGAAATGGGGAAGAAAGCTGGAGCAGCAGGTTGTATCGGTATTTTTTGGGGGAAACCGAAAGCTAACCACCTAAAGGCAGCAGATGTAACGATCGCTAAGTTAGAAGAAATTAAGGTATTGTGACAGATTAGTTGCATCACTTGGAAAAATAAAAATAATTATTTTTGATCGAAAATAGCTATTTTGGTGGTTGTTAATATCAATGGCAAATAATTGTTAACTGTCAAAATCCAGTGGAAATAATTTATAATTTATATATACACCAATCCTATTTTCTTCCTGTCCAACATCTTAATCTTGTCATTTTTGTGAAATTTAGGGAATAGGTAGAAGAATCCTTTGATGTCGCCTAAGTACAACGCTGGGATTGTATTAATTATTTGATTTGTGTACTTGCATACAATACTTTGCTATAATTAATTAAGTTATTAACTCAGGGACAATCAATAAATAATTGATAATTTTCTGCTTCTTCTGGTCAAAATAATTGATTGACCAGAAAATATTATGTCAAATGTGGATTATGTCAAGTAGGGTAATTTCAACCTTAATGTTGTAAACCCATACCATTTACTATATATATGGAGAATGGTATAAAAAACATAATAGCTGACTACAAACTGAGTTTTCTTTTGGATAGTTGACTTAATATGATAGCACAGAAAGTAGAAAGTAGTTATTTTGTACAAGTATTATCCCTAAGTTAAAGCTTATTACTCGCTCAAATAATTTAAGGAAAAATATAGGAGGAACTAATATTGTCTAGTCGTTACCTATTCACTTCTGAGTCTGTTACTGAAGGACATCCTGATAAAATTTGCGACCAAATTTCCGACACAATTATAGATGCAATACTAGCGCAAGATCCACAAAGTCGTGTGGCTGCTGAGGTAGTAGTAAATACAGGGTTAGTCCTAATTACTGGTGAAATTACAACTAAAGCACAAGTAAATTATATAGAACTCGCTAGAAAAAAAATTGCTGATATTGGCTATGTCTATGCGGAAAATGGTTTTTCTGCCGATAGCTGTTCAGTCTTAGTAGCTCTTGATGAACAATCAGCAGATATTGCTCAAGGCGTAGATAAAGCTCAAGAAACTCGTGAACAATTAAGTGAGGAAGAACTTGATGCAGTGGGAGCTGGAGACCAGGGCTTAATGTTTGGTTTTGCCTGTAATGAAACACCTGAATTAATGCCTTTACCTATAAGTTTAGCACACCGAGTTGCTCGCCAACTAACTGCGGTCAGAAAAACAGGTCAACTTCCCTATTTAAGGCCAGATGGCAAAAGTCAAGTCACTATTGCTTATGAAGATGGTCGTCCAGTTGGTATTGATACAATCTTAATTTCTACTCAACACACTGCTACTATTGGGGAACTTACAGAATTATCAGATATTCAAGCAAAGATTAAAGAAGACCTCTGGAAATATGTTATCGAGCCTATATTTACAGATGTAGAGATTAAACCTGATTCACAAACTCGTTTTCTTGTCAACCCCACTGGTAAATTTGTAATTGGTGGTCCACAGGGAGATTCTGGTCTTACAGGACGTAAAATCATCATTGATACTTATGGTGGTTATTCTCGTCATGGAGGCGGTGCTTTTTCTGGAAAAGATCCAACTAAGGTAGACCGTTCTGCAGCTTATGCTTGTCGCTACATTGCTAAAAATATTGTTGCAGCAGGTCTAGCAGAAAAATGTGAGGTTCAAATTAGTTATGCTATTGGTGTAGCAAGACCTGTTAGTATGATGATTGAGACTTTTGGTACTTGTAAAGTAGATGAAGATAAGTTATTAGAAGTAGTGAAAGAAAACTTTGAGCTTCGTCCCGCAGGAATTATTCAGACTTTTAACCTCCGGAAATTGCCTGGTGAAAGAGGAGGTCGTTTCTATCAAGATGTTGCTGCTTATGGTCATTTAGGACGTACCGATCTAGATTTACCTTGGGAACAATTAGATAAGGTAGAGTTATTAAAGGAAGCATTTAGTCCACAGTTAGCAACTACAGTTTAGTTAGTCTCTATAAACTTTTTTTAGGGTTTGCTGAATAAGTATTTTTGTAGGGGCGATTTCCTGAAGGAATGCTCCGCAAATGCTAATTGCCCCTAAAGAATTCAGGAGGAATTAAGATAGAGAATTATCCCTGGATTTTACCACTTTTATCTGCTCAAAATGCTAACTTTTTAAGCTTTTTAGACAGAAAATTTGAACTTTTTTTTCGCTCCTAATCAGACTAAAACTCTTACTGATAAACAAATGCTTTGAGAGTTAATTGGTCAGCCATGATTACTAATAATATTTGACTCTCAGCAACCAAAAGCGCTTTTTTCTTTTGGTTGCTAGTTTATATTTATAGCAATGAGCAACTCAACTATCAGTCATCAGCTTTTGATACCAAATTCATACATAGGCAGTTACATCTTAAAATTTGTAATTTATCCCTACAATAAAAAATTATAAATTCCACAAATTGTAAAAATTAAATCTTTTTTCATATTTTTTTTATTATTTTTTTTCTTTCCCTCCATACCTATTACCTATTCCTTGTGTCGTGACTGTAGCAAGATTTTATCAAATTGCGATTAATAGTTTAACTTTTAGTTTTGAATTTTTGATTTTTTAGTTTTCCTATACCTATACTTGACAGTTCTTTTATTTCTAATGTAGTATGAAAGTGTTACAGAGATAAAGTTTGACATCTATATTTAATACTGTCGAAAAAATCAATCATATCAAAATTAAATTGCTTAGTTAAATAAATAACAATTAACTGATATTAATCGTGCAAAAATAATAAATAATAATATGAACAATTCTCGCCTAGTAAAAGTTAGTAAGTATTTGAGTTTGGTGTTAAGACACCAACCTGAGAAAATAGGTATTAGACTCGATCCTCATGGTTGGGTTGCTATAGAAGAACTATTGAAAGCAGCTAAAAATCATAAATTTCCTATCTGGGAAACAGAACTTTATACAGTTGTAGAAAATAACGATAAAAAACGATTTTCTCTAGATCCTAGTGGTACTCTTATTCGTGCTAACCAAGGACACAGTGTAGAAGTAGATTTGCAATTAGAACCAGAAATACCTCCAGATATACTTTATCATGGTACAGTAATTCGTGTAATTGACTCAATTAAAAAGACTGGTTTGCAGAAAATGTCAAGACATTATGTTCATTTATCAAATGATATTACTACAGCTAGAAATGTAGCAAAAAGAAGAAAGGGGAAATCTATAGTATTAGTAGTAGATGCAATGGGAATGTTTCAAGATGGTTATAACTTTTACCTTTCTGCAAATAATGTTTGGTTAGTTAATGAAGTTCCCCATAGATATTTGCAAATTTTAGATACTTGAAGGTGAAAGACTGTAACGATATTTTTTTAATTTGGTTTAACAAAAAAAATTATAAGATTTGATAAGATTTGATAATTTTTGCCTCTTGCGTTTAGCACGGTAAGCATTCAGCTATTAGCATTCAGCAATCAGATGCATGAACTTATGCAAGGAATAACTGAGGTTAGGTTATAGCCAATTTCATTAATGAATTTTAATTCTCCTTGGTATATAATTCCCCTCTAGTATGATAATAAGTTAACAACAAATAGCTGATAGCTGTTAACGCAGTTCCTCCGCAGGAGGCTGGCTGACTGCTGAATGCTTACTTAGCATGAGTGCCCATATTTAGCTATTAATTTATCATAATTCCTTTATGAAGAGCAAAAAAAAGAAGATAATAAAAGTAATCAATTAGCCATCAGCAAGCAAGTTAATCGGAAATGGTACAGGTGATAAATATTATCTTAAAAGAAAATTTGTGTACTATGTAGAACTTGAATAAACTATGGGAACAGGATACTTCGACAGTAAACAAAATAATCCTCAAAATAAAGGATTACTAGGAGCAGGTTGGCGACCACTTTACCGAGAATTTGATTGGGAATATCTATGGCATTTATTATCTAATGACCCTTGGGAAGTTAGCAAAAAAACTCTTGATATAGCTAGTGATATTGCTGATGCTTTAGGTCGTAATCAATTTCCTTGGTGGGCGAATATATTAAACATTTTTTCAGAAAGTACACGATACGAATTTGATGAATTTTGGGATTATATAACTCCTCAACCTCCAACTCCAGATTATCGTTATAAAGATTTATTGAGCATAGAAACTCCAGTTACACGAACTATTACAAGAGAAAGTATTCCTATTGAATATGCTCTGAATAGACTTCAAGAAATTACTATTTTTAAAATCCTTGACTTATTGGGTAAACCTGACATAATTACCCAATCATTTATGGAAAGAAATTTTTATTATCCGACAGAAAGATTTATCAGTTGGGAACGGCTAGAAACTTTAGGTACAGTATATAGCTATTGGTCAAAATATTGCTGTTGGCTACAAATAGAAACTTATGATAAAGGCAGACGTTACTATAGCTTAATTTCTAAAGATATAGCACCACTTGTGAAGAAATCTACTTACAATATGGCAGTTATGGTAAGTGGTTATCAATGTCGTATAGGGCAAGTTCAAAGTCAATTTCCTATTAATACATTTCCTCAAGATATTCAAAACTTTACTGATACAGTACAACAAGAAATTTTGGCACAAAATCAACTAGCTATATTAATAAGTGGAGAACCAGGAACAGGTAAAACAGCTTGGACTCAAGCAGTAGCAAAAGAGATTTTAGTTCCTTTAGGATATGTAATTTTTATCTTAGATCATGATGCAGTAGAAAATTTTGTACCACCAACATATTTAGAACAGATTTGTTTGATTATTAATGAGGCGGATAATTTAGCTCAAGATCGCTCTTTAGAAGTGGCACAAACTAATAGTAAAACAGAACATATTCTCAGTTTGTTAGATGGTACTTTATATCAAAGCGTAGTAGATGAATCTGGAATTAATCATCAGCATAAATTAGTTGTTTTAATGACCTGCAATACTAAAGAAAGATTAGACCCCGCAGTTTTACGCAAAGGTAGAGTAGATTTAATGTATGAATTTACTTACCACTTTGTTTAGGGGTTAGTTTTGGGAAAAAATATTAATTTACATCCTATCTGAAATAGTTTTTGAAACAGTTTAATACTAATCTATTTTCCCTATTCCCTAAATTCCTAAAGCATTTTACCTCATCAACTCCAAAAATGCTGTAATCTTCACACACCAGGAATGAATTTATGTAACTGAAAATTTATTGAACATCAAATAAATATTAAGAATATTTAGCATTGTAGTTTGAATGACGTTAAAATAATTAGAAGAATTATTCTGGAGTAAAAAACGTAGTCGTTAATACCGTTTATTATGCTCTACTACTTGATTTTTTTTTAAAATCATAACCTTGGCCGAGATTTGCGTTTACTAAAGTGGCTTAGTTGAGTCATATTTATGTATATCAACAGTAGTGGTTATGATTAGATATTCATCTTAATTTTTATTTAACATTTAATCAAAAAATAGTCGATTTTACAGCCATTTAACCCTATCTAATAATTAAACTTAATCTGGCTACTATGTGTACAAGCTATGTAGCAAATAGGAAATAATTTTGGTTATGATTATTTTCCTGATTCTTATTTATTTAGGTAGCATAACTAAATTCTTCATCCGAAATATCTTTAGTATAAGAATTAATCCAAATCAAGGTTTTACTATTGGCATTTATAGACAAGTTAGTGTTAGAAATGTGATAGTCGAGGGAATAGTAATTATTTTTAAACCCCCCTTATTTGCCACGATGAGATTATGCACCAGTTAATAACACAAATAGCAAACCAGAGGGAGGAAATCCCAAAAATGAAACAAAGGCCAATAAAAACAACCATCTATAATCATTCAACTCCTCCTCTAGGTCATCAATATCCAGAAAAACATGGAACCTACAATCAACTTTGCCAATTCATCAAACATATACCTGCTGCTATGGCAATGTTAGACCAAGAAATGTGCTACCTAGCTGCTTCTGGTATGTGGTTACAATATTGGCAACTAGAGTCTAATGAAATTATTGGGAATCCGCATTACCATATATTCCCTAATCTCCCATCATCTTGGCAGGGACAAGCTGAAAAATGTCTGGTAGGAACTATTGGCCAATTTGAGTTGGAACATCCAATGACTGCTCCTAATGGCTCAATACTATGGGTAAAATGGAAAGTCAAACCTTGGTATACAGATGAAGGTATTATTGCTGGTCTAATTATCTCTACAGAAGAAATAACTCCTGAGAAACAACTACAACAACAACTAGAATTAACTCAGTTAGCAACTGATAATGCTGCTGATGCTATTTTTTGGATAACTTTTGATGGACAACTGTGCTATGCCAATAAAATGGCTTGTAGTTTTCTAGACTATTCTGAATCTGAATTACTTCAGCTAACAATTTGTGACATTGACCAAGAATTATCCAGGGAAGTTTTGCCAACCCATTGGCAACAAGTTAAAAATCAAAATTCTCTGAGGTTTGAGTCAAATTATTGTACTAAAGAAGGTCGTATTTTTCCTGTAGAAGTCAATGTAAATTATTTAGAATTTAATGGTAATGAATATCAATGTGCCATTGTGCGTGACATTTCTTCGCAAAAGAAAATTAATCTAGATTTACGAGAAGCTAAGGAACAATTCCAAGCTGTTTTAAATGCTGTACCAGGGTTAGTGTCATGGATAAGTGCAGATTTACGATATCTAGGAGTTAATAAACATTTAGCTAATTCCTACAATTTACCTATTGAAGCTTTTCTTAACCAAGAAGTAGGATTTTTACAGACTAGCCCAGAATTTAATAATTTTGTTTATGACTTTTTTGCTAAGGCAGATTTGACTAATGTTAGAGAAGTAAAAGCAAATCTTAGAGGAAAAACTAGAATTTATTTAATAGTTGCTCAGAAATATTATCGGCATAAAGCATCATTACCAACGGCAGTTTTTGTCGGTTTAGATATTACAGAACGTTTGGCAATGGAAGCTTCACTACGCGATAGTCAGGAAAAATTTTGCCAACAAGCTAATCAATTAGAGCAAACTTTACAGAAACTAAACTCGGCTACGACTAAATTAATTCAAAAGCATAAAACTTCTATCTTAGGTCAAGTTGTAGCAGGTGTTACCCATGAAATTAATAATCCTGTTAATTTTATTTCTGGTAATATTGGTTTAGCCATAAATTATGTTCAAGATTTATTGTGCTTGATAGATATGTATCAGCAAAATTATCCTCATCCTCTGCCAGAAATTGACTCAGAAATTGAAGATATAGAACTAGATTTTATTAAAGAAGATTTGCCAAAATTATTAGGTTCGATGATGATAGGGGCAGAACGAATTAGAGATGTAGTTAGATCGCTACGACAGTTTTCTGGATTAGAAGTAGAATCTATAAAAACAGTAGATATTCATAAAGGATTAGACAGTACACTTTTAATTTTGCAAAATCAGTTTCAAGGAAAAGGGAATTGCCCTGATATTAATGTGGTTAAAAAGTATGGTAGTTTGCCCTATGTCGAGTGTTATCCTGGAGAGTTGAATCAAGTATTTATGCAAATTTTTACTAATGCTATTGATGCACTGGAGGAAAAATACCTAAATTTAAGTACAAAAAAAATCAATCTTCAAGCATTTGAACCAGAATTTTTAATTACTACAGAAGTTAAAGATGATTATATAGTGATTGCTATTGCTGATAATGGAATAGGCATGGTTGAAGAAGTATATGGTCGAATATTTGAACCTTTATTTACTACTAAAAAATCAAAAAATAGTATTGGTTTAGGCTTGTCAATTTCCCAAGAATTAATTGTTGATAAACATCAGGGTAAGTTATCTTGTAAGTCTCTGATTGGAGAAGGAACAGAATTTGTGATTGAAATTCCCATTAAGCTTTCTCACTCTAGTAGGCAATGAAAATAAAAATGTATTTTTCAGGATTTTATACCAATTCCCAGGCATTAATGCTATACTTGGGTAAGACTTCATTTATTAATTAATAACTACATATCAAATCTTTTTTTTGCTAGTTGTAGCTCATTTAATATTAATTATTGTTATTTTTACTTCTCCTGTACGGACGCCCTTATGCAACGTCTCTACCCACTCCCCTGCTCTACAAAATGTAGAAATGTTTTTGAGAAATGGTATTACTAGGTAAGCATTAAGCTATTAGCAGTCAGCAATAAAAATGAAACATTAATGACATCTATTAATATCATTATCTAAGAGATTGAATGTATCAGCAAATATAAAAAGGAGATAGGGAACACTTAACTGGGAACAGGTATGGAAGTCCGAAGAAATACAAGGGCAAATATTTGTCGCTATTAAATCTAGGAATATATGTACTGAATACTTCTCTATCTACCTTCTTTCAATCCCTTGAAGTATTACCGCTTTTAGATTTTAGTCACTTCGCGTGCTCTCTTAATAATTATTTTACTCTCCAGTCTCTAAAATTTTTCCTCAAAAAATGTAGAATTTGTTCAGTAGATAGGGTGCGATAAACTGATGTGCTTTTGCCAATATTTTTAATTATCGCTCAGTCTCTCAATATTGATTCAGATTTTATCTAACCATCAGCTAATGCCTGATAACTGAAAGCAGTTTGTGCAGAATATTCAGGAAATACTGACTTTAAGTATAATCATAATTAATCAGTATCTAATAGGTTTAAATAGTTACAGAAAAAAACATTACTGGAAATAATTTAAGAGAAATTTTTGACTATAGCTAAGACAAAATTAACTGTTAAGAATCCAACTCCTAGGAGGAGAATAAAAAACAATATTACACTAAAAATAGACTTGATTTGTTTCATTGGATTAACCTGATTTTTTTGGAGATTATAGGGTAATTTAAAACTATAGTTAGAGAAGATTGTAGGTTATAGGTTTCAGATTAATAGTTTAATTCGGGAAATGTCAATGGTATAATATTACTCGTATCCACAAAGAATTATAGATAGTGCCGATACTTCTAGAATGAATAGAATGAAACAGAAAATGCTTGTGGACAAATGTTACTAAATATGGAACGAAATCGAGATTCATTGCTAAGGAGAGCTGTGAAGCAAACTTTTGACAAAAAGCATTGGCTCAATTTGGCAGAGTATGCTTGTATAATTGGTTCGGCATTGGGTGCTTTTGGGGTGGCAGCTTCAGGACAAGCATTTTACGCAGTAGCTCCTATGACATTGGCCATATCTCTGAATGTGGCTAATAGATACCGATTTGAACAGCAGATGATATTATCTCAAAAGTCTGAGATAGGAGAAATTCAAAGCTCAGTAGAAAAGCTAGAAAAAAATGCTGTAAAGGTAATAGTGAAACTACGTCAACAGCTTTCTACAGAAATTGAATCAGTTCGTGAAAAATTCTCTACTGGATCGACACAAGCTGTAGACTCAGAAATACAACAGCAACTAAGTGCATTAGAATACTCAGCCTCTTCTGTACAGAAAAGTTTAGCATCTGTAGATAAAAAAGCTCTGACTACAGATGATTGGGAAATAGTAAATGGCCGTCTTTTGGTAATTGAGGAAGCGATCGCCAATCTGCAAAGGGATATGGAAGAGTTGGCCAAGGAACCTCAAGCAGATATATCTCAACTTAAGGCCAAAATTGACGATCTGGAAATAGAAAATACACAGGTGGTGAAACCTCACTTGAAACGCCTGATTACACTTGTGAGGCAATTACAACATACAAATTATTCTAGCCAATCATCTCATCAGTCCCTAATTTCCAAACAACCTGTCAGAGAAGTTAGAGGGGAGTCGGTAAAACAATCTGAAGGTAGGTTTTAAAATAATTAATAATTAATAATTGAAGTAGCACTCAGCACTCAGCACTCAGCACTTCAGCAATCAGCTTCTAAAGGTGTATAATTGAGGATTAATCCCCCCCTAAAAAAGCGCACCACTAATTTTTTAAACTCTTGTGTAAGACTTAAACCCTCGAATTTTTAGCGCTCCTGCTAAATGCTGTTTGCGGAGAATTCGGTTAGGAAAAGCTGATAGTTAGCTAATAATTACCTCTTCTTATAAAGAAGATAACTGAGCTAAAGGAATTTTTTTTTCTCCATGAATGGAGAGGCTTTATACCTGAATTTTTCAGTAAACTATACCATAAAATTAGGTCAATATTCTCCTTTTCAAAGGGGATAAAAAAAAAGAAAATTCAGTATTTCAAGCTTTCCTATTCCAGGAGATACTGATAACTGTTTAGCGTTCCGCACAACTTTCCGTTCCGGAATGCTCCGCAAACGTTAACGCGGAGCGACATGGAAAGCGGAGCAGTCCGTCAGGATAAAACGCAGTTACGACCATAGGAGGCTAACTAATAACTGAAATGACTGAACCGTTTACCCTAATATTTGATGTTGATGGCACCTTAGCAAATACAAAACGAGATGGCCATAGAGTTGCTTTTAATCAAGCTTTTGCTGAAGCGGGGTTAGACTGAGAATGGTCAGTTTCTTTGTATGGAAAATTACTAACAGTCGCTGGTGGCAAAGAACGGATTAACTTTTATATTAATCAGTATCAACCAAAGTTTTCATCATCACTTCCACTTCCAGAATTAATTTCTAATCTACACAAAAGTAAAACAAATTATTACCAAAAATTATTAGGAACAGGTGCTATACCATTACGCCCAGGAGTAAAAAGATTATTACAAGAGGCACGAACTAATAAAATACGGTTAGCGATCGCTACTACTAGCGCTTTACCAAATTTGACAGCATTATTAGAGCATACCTTGGGAAAGGAAAGTATTTCTTGGTTTGAAATAATTGCTGCAGGAGATATAGTTCCGGCAAAGAAACCTGCACCAGATATTTATTATTATGTGTTAGAAAAAATGAATATTCAGGCAGATAATTGTATAGTATTTGAAGATTCACATCATGGTTTACAAGCTGCTTTGCAAACAGGATTAAAAACAATTGTGACGGTTAATGATTATACTCGGAATCAATATTTTACTGGGGCGACTCTAGTATTAAATCATTTAGGGGAACCAGAAAAACCATTTACTACTCTAAGTGGAGATACTAAAGGTATAACTTATTGCAATCTAAAATTAATACAGTCTCTTTAAATAATGGATAATTGATAATGGATAATTGATAATGTTAAGAATATAAAAATTGCTTTTTCGTGTTTGAATAAGCTTTGAACTTCTGGTATAGGTTGTCATTTCAGTTATCAGTTAGCCTCCTATGGTCGTAACTGCGTTTTATCCTGACGGACTGCTCCGCTTTCCATGTCGCTCCGCGTTAACGTTTGCGGAGCATTCCGGAACGGAAAGTTGTGCGGAACGCTAAACAGTTATCAGTACCTCTGGCTGTTAGCTCCGCATTCCGCAGGAAAACCAGAGCCTTGAAATACTGAAGTTTATTTTCTTTCATCCCCTTAAAAGGGGAGGCTTGAGACCTGATTTTTTGGTCATTAATCAATCATTATATCATGTTGGGATAATGAGTGATAAAAAAAATTTTGTTTGTAGAATTGCTCTAGCCCTATCTATCAGTTCGGGCTAGAGCAAAACTACAAGCTTTAATTATAACTATTCAACCGCACATTATATTATCAATTAATGAAACAAATTCTTATTTGAGTAAATTCTCTAATTTAATTGGTATTATTCATAACTTTAAACACCAAAAAATTAATCAATTTAATTATTTGTCAAATAAAATATGATTTCTTTTCTAATTACGCTACAATATTTAAATACAAAATAAAATGATGAGGATATCAAGATAATCCGCGTATGAGCGCTAATACAACACTTACAAAAAAAACATTACTAATTGGTAAAGGATTACCTCCTTTTGAGTCTATCAAACAAGAAGATGTAGTACCTGCAATAACAGAACTACTGACAGAATTAGAACAAGAACTAATCAACTTAGAAGCAACAGTAAAACCGACCTGGAATGACCTAGTAGAACCTCTACAAAAATTAGAAGACCGTTTAACTTGGAGTTGGGGAATAGTAGGACATTTAATGGGAGTTAAAAATAGTCCTGAACTACGAAAAGCTTATAATGAAGTACAACCAAAAGTAGTAGAATTTACTAACAAACTAAATCAAAGTCAACCTCTTTATCAAGCCTTTAAAAATTTAAGCAATAGTGATAGTTGGGAAAACTTAGATTCAGGACAAAAACGCATAGTTGAATCTGCCATCAGAAATGCAGAACTTTCAGGAGTAGGTTTAGAAGGAGAAAAACGAGAACGCTTCAATGCCATTCAACTAGAACTAGCAGAACTTTCTACCAAATTTTCTAATAACGTTATTGATGCAACCAAAGCTTTTAGCTTAACCTTAACTAAAAAAGAAGAAGTAGACGGTTTACCACCCAGTTTATTAAGTTTAGCAGCTCAAGCCGCCAGAGACGATGGAGCCGAAAACGCTACTCCAGAAAACGGACCTTGGCGCATCACCCTCGACTATCCTAGTTTTGTACCCTTTATGCAGCACAATAAAAAACGGGAGTTGCGAGAAAAACTGTATAAAGCTTTTATTAGTCGTGCTTCTGGTGAAGAATTAAACAACTATCCTTTAATTGAACGCATTCTGGAGCTACGGCAACAAAAAACAGAAATTTTAGGCTTTAATAGTTATGCAGAACTAAGTCTCGCTAGTAAAATGGCTCCAGGTGTGGAAGCAGTAGAAAAATTATTGGAAGAATTACGCAGTGTGAGTTATGATGCTGCTGTCAAAGACTTAGAAGAGCTTAAAGCTTATGCTGGTAGCAAAAATGCTCCAGAAGGAAATGACTTTAAACATTGGGATCTGAGTTTTTGGTCAGAAAGACTGCGGGAAGAAAAATTTTCCTTTACAGCAGAAGAGTTGCGACCATATTTCCCACTACCACAAGTTCTAGATGGGTTATTTAGTTTGGTCAAGCGGATATTTGGTATTAATATTACTGCTGTAGATGGGGAAGCACCAATATGGCATGAGGATGTGCGTTATTTCCAAGTTAGTGATGAAAATAAAACACCTATTGCTTATTTTTACCTTGATGCTTATAGTCGCCCCGCTGAAAAACGAGGTGGTGCTTGGATGGGTGACTGTATCAACAGGGCTAAAATTGTCGAAAATGGTAAAACTACTGTACGTTTACCTGTAGCTTATTTGCAATGCAACCAAACACCACCTGTAGATGGTAAACCTAGTTTGATGACTTTTGGTGAGGTAGAAACTCTGTTCCATGAATTTGGGCATGGTTTACAACATATGCTGACAAAAGTTGACTATGCAGGTGCAGCAGGTATTAATAATATAGAGTGGGATGCGGTGGAGTTGCCTAGTCAGTTTATGGAAAATTGGTGTTACGATCGCTCCACTTTATTCGGAATGGCGAAACACTACGAAACAGGGGAGACTTTGCCAGAACATTATTATCAGAAGCTTTTGGCTGCTAGAAATTATATGAGCGGTAGTGGGATGTTGCGTCAGTTGCACTTTGCTGTACTTGATATTGAACTTCATCACCGTTATCAACCAGGTGGGGAAGAAACAGTGGTGGATGTGCGTAAGCGTGTTGCTGAAACTACTACTGTTTTAAAACCGTTGCCAGAAGATTCATTTTTATGTGCGTTTGGGCATATTTTTTCTGGTGGTTATGCTGCTGGTTATTACAGTTATAAGTGGGCAGAAGTATTGAGTGCTGATGCTTTTGCTGCTTTTGAAGAAGCTGGTCTGGAAAATGAACAGGCGATCGCTACTTGTGGTAAGCAGTTTAGGGATACAGTTTTAGCTTTGGGTGGTAGTTTGCATCCGATGGAGGTGTTTAAAACTTTCCGAGGTCGGGAACCTAATACTGAACCTTTGTTAAGACATAGTGGTTTGGTAGCTGCAGCTTAAGCTGTAATCTCAAATCCGAATAATTACTATAGCTTGCGTCCGCAGCGACTGAAACGGAGTGGAAGGTTTGCGGAGCATTCCGGAACGGATAGCAATCTCAGGGTTTGAGAAGATTGCTTCCTATCGTCGCTGCGGACGACTGTTTAAGCGGATTCTATATAAGAAGGGTGGGGATGTTGCATTCAACCTCCCTACGGAATCGGAAAATAAGTGATCGCTTATTTTCCACCAGTTTCCTACTGACTACTGAATATTTATAGCAGTAATATTAAATCTCGGTCTAAAAAAATATAGAAACCGGGTTTATATGAAATGCTCGACTAAACTGACATCCGTTTCCCATAAACCCGGTTTCTTAAACACTCCAAAACCAAGATCGCTATAGAAATACAATTAAAAATTTATTGAAGATTTAGACTGAACATTCTCATCCTCTTCTATTAACACTGAAAATTCATACTCATATCCACGGAGATTAGAACCTAATTGTAAAGTGTATACCCCACTCACAGCCATAATACCTGTCCATTCTTTATTACCTTCAACTGCCATAAGTTTGCCATCAGGACCAATAATTGTGGGAAAAACATCTCCTGAATTTTTGATACTGAGGGTCTGACCTTGAATCATCCTAACCCGGTAGTTATGACTACCACTACCAATAATCTCACCTCTAACAATAGCTGTGTCGCTTTCTGGGGAAAAAGTAATAGTCTGATCTACACTCGCGCAGGTGCTACGAGTTCTGTTTTTAGCAACCCAACCTGTAACAGGATTACTAATTTGTAGCCAACCAGATTGTTCATCTGTAACAGAAACAAAGGCATTATTGTTAAGTTGACCAACTATATTACCTTCTTTAACTTCTGGACTTCTACGAACATTCAGAGGTGCTTCAGGATCGTCTACTACAGCCATAACTATTTTGCATCCTGATGTTGGTGGTGTAATCACAACTGGACTAGATTTTTGACTAGCTAAATCTGAGGAGTTAGGAGATGAAGATGAAGACTTTTCTTGACTTAATTCTACTGTAGCGGGGTTATCAGCACCGTCTAAGTGGAAGGAATCTGCTAAAGCACCACCTTGAGAAACTTGAGCATGAGCAAATGTACTAGCAACAACAAAAGGAATAGCAGCGATGGAAGCAATGATTTGGTTTTTCACGGTTTGAAATGTCTTGTGTTTGAACTAACTGTCTTAATCATCTTCGTTTTTTCTGGTAATGGTTGTGATTTGTGAGCAAAATTCCAGTGATTTTTCGGTTGTGTTTGAGTGATAAATAAAGTATTGATAGAGTGAGCGTAAGTGGATCTAAATGGTGAAGTAGATAAGTAATTCTGGTGATGAGAGTCACAGCGGAGGCTTTGCATTAGTTGCTATTGAATTATAGCGGTTTATGATATAAGGACGTTGCATGCAACGTCCCTACGGAATCGGAAAATAAGCTATCGCCCATTTGTTTTCATTTTTCATTTCCACTTCTAGCATTCCGCTTTTTGAGACGCAGACTTACCCAAATCATTTGTTTGAGAGCTTCAGGTACTTCTGGATATAACCCCTCTGAAATTTCTTCAAAAGTTTTGATTGACCCTGGATAAACGAAAACCTGCCATCCTTCTTTAACAAGGCAGGCGTTTATAGCTGACTCCTCAAACAAGTACGTTATGGCCAAGTGCTTTTGCCTCAGTTCCTCCACTTGCTCTGCTTCTATCAATTCCCCTCGGTTGAGATATGCCTCAGCAAAGGAGTTTACCATGCTTTGAAAAGATTGGTTTTTTTGATAAAGGTTCTGAAGTTCCTCATAATAAATACTAAAGTCCGATCGCTTTAGGATTTCTGAAGTCCTCTTAAGCTCAAATTGACAGCTTTCAGAATATTCCTCAAACAGCAAACCATTTTCATTAACAAACTCCTCTCCAGTACGAATTGCCTCTAACCAAGCTTCATCTCCTTCTATCCCTTGTCTAACCTCCATTGTTAGTCGATATATACTATCGGTAACCAGCACTAGGCAAGTCTTAAAATTTTCGCTAATCCATTTGATACAAGCTTCAATTCGCTTGGTATCAGTAAAATTTTTGCTTCCCAAACTAATTCCAAAAACGCACTTGTCATAGTTAAACAGGGAGCTACGCAGACTATGAGGATACACTTTCGCTAAACTTGCTTTATACCAATCAACTAGGTTGATATTAGCATTATTTGTCAAAAATAACTCCCTTCTCTTAATACTTATAGTTTTGCTTATTTTCGATTTAAGTAAGTTTAAATTCTCTAACGAAAGCTGACTCCAGTCAAAATTTTCAATTATCTTTTCTTGGTCTATATGACTACTCATCCTGTTAGATATTTTTGAGTACAAGAGGATTTTGATATATTTAGTCATAAATCAACTAGATCAAAATCCTCTATAAATAAAGATATCAAGTATAATTAAACATCAGTTTCAAATAAAGCAAGTCGCAGTCGCTCACTTGCATCTTCCATTTCAGCTAATGACTCAATACTAACAACCATACTACGCTCAATTCCCAAAATTTCTGCTGCTTTAGCCACTGCTGCTTTTTCTTTTTCTTGGTAAGTACCATCAGCTCGACTCATCTTTATAGCTTGATACAACATAACTCGGCGAAAATTCATCGGAAAGTCGTAGCTGATACCACTTAATAACTCTTCTATGTTTGCATTTTTCCAATCGAATTTACGAAGCGTTTCAATGTATTCTTGAGAATCTACTGTTAATAGTTGTTGTTCATCAACATACCATTGAAATTCTTTTTCTGCTAACTCACCATCGGCACCAGCGATCGCCATTAATGCACCAGCGTACTTCACTGCTACATCAAAATCAACTGGTGCAGTAATGTTATATTTATATTCAGCATATTTTGTTGGCTGGAGACTTTTTCCACTACTCATATTTCAGTCCTGTAATTTTTTGCTGTAACTTCTTTATAGATTGATTCACTTTGTTAACCGTCTAATAAAACTTTAGAAAATCTTTACAATTCAATATTTGATATTGAACGACTAATATTTATTTGTTGTAATCTGATGTCCAGATAATAAGTCCAGTAGGGTGCGTTTCCCTGCGGGACATGTTTGCGGAGCATTCCGTCAGGAAAAAGCAAAGCGTAACGCACCGTTTTCATAGCATAACCCACTCCACAAATTACTTGGTAATCAATTTCTTAAGATGATTTTTGAATTAATAGTGGTGCGTTACGGCTAGCGCCTTTCATGTTGCGCAGCAAAACGCACCCTACTAGACTGATTTGAATTAATAGTGGTGCGTTACGGCTAGCGCCTTTTTCCTGACGGAATGCTGCCCTTTCCATGTTGCGCAGCAAAACACACCCTACTAGACTGATTTGAATTAATAGTGGTGCGTTACGGCTAGCGCCTTTTTCCTGACGGAATGCTGCCCTTTCCATGTTGCGCAGCAAAACACACCCTACTGGACTGATTTG